>NZ_JAPEHY010000014.1:0-111526 GCF_028823715.1 Shewanella sp. K8 | reverse complement strand
AACAATAACTCTCCAACCGTTTTCATTTCCAGTCCACGCTAATCTGCGATGAACCAAGAAAAAGCGCCCCGCAGGGCGCAATCGATTTTTTGACTATCCAGACTATTTACTCGGATGGATTCTCAAAGGCGCGGTAGATGAGTCCCGCAATGATTGCACCGGCAATAGGCGCAACCCAAAACAGCCATAGCTGACTCAGGGCCCAATCACCGACAAACAGTGCCGGTCCTGTGCTGCGGGCCGGATTCACCGAGGTGTTGGACACAGGGATACTGATAAGGTGGATAAGTGTCAGCCCAAGGCCTATGGCGATGGGAGCAAAACCAGCTGGAGCTCGCTTGTCAGTGGCACCGAGAATGATCAGCAGAAAGAACAGTGTCATGACCAGTTCACAAACCAGCACGGCCGTCAGGCTGTAACCCCCGGGAGAGTGCTCGCCAAAGCCGTTAGAGGCAAAGCCGGCGCTCAGAGAGAATCCGTCCTGACCCGAGGCTATCACATAGAGAATGGCGGCGCCGACAATGGCCCCTGCCACCTGGGAGACGATATAAGGCAGTAGCTCGGCAGCAGGAAAGCGGCCGCCGGCCCAGAGTCCGAAAGAGACTGCCGGGTTGAGGTGGCAACCTGAAATGTGGCCAATGGCAAATGCCATGGTCAGCACGGTTAAACCAAAGGCGAGGGCAACCCCGACAAAGCCGATCCCCAGCTCAGGAAAGGCGGCTGCCAATACGGCGCTGCCGCAACCGCCAAGAACCAACCAGAGGGTGCCGAGAAATTCGGCGAGCATTTTTTGTGTCATCTTCATTGTTGCATCCTGTGCAGTGATGTGTTTCCCACAAATTCGCGGGTATTCAGGATAGCTCCCGAATACCTGCGCAGTATAGCCAGATGAACACTAGTTCAATGTGAGCTGAAGCGCCAATTTGTGTCAGAAAAATCAGCTGCTTGGAGGACGCGAAGGTTAAGGTTAACAGGCTGGAAAATTCGCTGTTGCTCAGGTTGGTTTGGGGTAAACAAGGCTGATGTTTAACGTCAAGGTGCTGTTGTTACAGCACCTTGTATCGAAAGGGTCAGGCAGCGGGGAAGCGGGCACCGAGTACGGCTTCGCGGCTGGCACCTGTTACCGCCGGCAGATTGGCCGGCAACCCCTGATGGTGGCGCAGCGCCAACCAGGCAAACGCTATGCCTTCCACCCATTTGGGATCGATACCCAGCACAGAGGTGGTGGCTATGCTATGGTTGGGCAACTGGGCACCGAGGCGTTTCATCAACGCGCCATTGAGTGCACCGCCGCCACAGACGTAGATTTCGCCATCCGGGCTCAACTTGGCTATGTCCCTGGCAATGCTATGGCAGGTGAGGTCCAGGAGTGTCGATTGAATATCCTCTTCCGGCAGATGGCTGAACAGTGCCAGTTGTTGATCCAACCAGGCGTTGTTGAACAGCTCTCTGCCCGTGCTCTTGGGGTAATCCAGCGAGAAATAGGGGTGTGATAACAGTTGTGCCAGAAATTCCGCCGAGCTGTTGCCGCTTTCGGCCCACTGACCGTCTTCATCGAACGGCAGTTGTCTTATCTGCTGGCTCCAGGCGTCTATCAGGGTGTTTCCCGGGCCGGTATCAAAGCCAAGGATCTCCCGGTTATCGGCGGGCAGGAAAGTGATGTTGGCTATGCCGCCAATATTGAGGATGATGCGGTTGGTGCCAGGGCTTGAAAATATCTGCTGGTGGAATGCCGGCACCAGCGGCGCGCCTTGGCCGCCGAGGGCGATATCCTTGCGGCGAAAATCGGCGATAACATCTATGCCGGTTTCGGCGGCGATAGTGTTGGGATCGCCAATCTGCAAGGTAAAACCCACTTCCAGATTGGGCATATGGCGCACTGTCTGACCATGACTGCCGATGGCACAGACCTGTTCCTTACTCACCCCAGTGTTGGCGAGCAGTTGCTTGACCGCGCTGGCAAACACCTTACCTACTGTGCGGTCCAGCCGTCCCAAACGATTGATTTCATCAGTATCCGGTTGGCAGAGACGTTGCAAGCCCTTGAACAGATGGGTGGGTAACGGCTCTGTATGTTGGCCAAGCAGTTTGGGTTGGCCACTGCTGAAGTCCACCAACACGGCGTCAACGCCGTCCATGCTGGTGCCGGACATCAGCCCAATAAAGTATCCAGAATTCATCTATGCTGTCCCTGTTATTGCATCGCAACCTGAACTTGTTTGTTGCGCAGCAGAGTGGCCATCAATTGGCTACTGAGTTGTTGGAAGGCGACACGTTCGCTCTTGGCAATAGCTTCAGCCTTGGGGAGATCCACAGTACGTGGATTTCTGTGTACACCGTTGACGATAAACTCATAGTGCAGATGTGCGCCTGTTACCCGACCTGTACGGCCTAGGGTACCTATGATCTGTCCCTGTTTGACGCTTTCACCCTGGTTAACCTTACGCTTGTTGAGGTGCAGGTATTTGGTGGTATAGGTTTCGTTGTGTTTGATAAACACATAGTTACCGTTGTATTGATTGTAGCCGGCCTTGACCACCCGGCCGCTGCCGGCGGCTTTGATGGGAGTGCCTATGGCGGCAACATAATCTACCCCGCGATGGGCCTTCACCTGACCGGTAACAGGATGCAGACGGCGGGGGTTGAAGTTGGAACTCACATACTTGAAGTCAACCGGTGAGCGCAGAAACGCCTTGCGCATGCTGCGGCCTTCCTCTGAGTAGTAGTTACCGTCTTTGTATCTTACCGCAGTGTAACGCTCGCCCTGGTTGATAAATTCGGCGGCCAATATGTTGCCGTTACGCAGAAACTCGCCGTCGGCATATTCTTCTTCATACATGAGGGCAAAGCTGTCACCTTCGCGGATATCCAGGGCAAAGTCGACATCCCAGCCGAATATGGTGGCCAGTTGCATTATCTGCGCCGGTGTCAGTCCGGCTTCGACACCGGCATTCCAGAAGTTGCTCTTGATATTGGCACGGGCGAATTTATCCCGGGTCTCAACGGTTTTTACTGCCAGTTCTTCTTCATAACTCTTGCCCTGTTTGCGGACTATCAGGGTGGATACGGCATCGAGGCGGTATCTTAGCTCCTGCAGCTCGCCATCGGCGTTTTTGCCTATGGCGATTTCGTCACCTGGCATTATCTTCAGCAGGTTTTTTTTTGCCAGCGGCAGTTGGGTAATGTCGTGAACTTCTCTGGCGGTAAGCGAGGCGCGGCTGAAGAGTGCCGCCAGGGTGTCGCCGCTTTTAATCTCGAAGTGTTCCAGCTCGGCAACGGCCGGACTGGTTTGTTCCGGAACCTCAAGCGCGGCTTCTGCCTGTTGATTGAGTTTCTCTGTCAGCGCCTCGGCGGCGGCTTCTGAATCCGGATGTTGCCCGCTTTCAACCACTTGCTGGGCCGTAGGTGAGGTGGGGGTACGAAAGGCCAGTGGCACTTGGTAGCGTACCTGGGTTTCCGGGCTGGCGCTGTTTTTCGATGCCTCTGCTTCGTCAGAAGGAAGCAACAGGGTTATCAAGGTAATGGTGGTTAAAATACTGAGCAGGATTTGATGCTTTCTGGGCAGCAGTCTGAAGAGAGTAATAAGCTTTGCCAT
Organism: Shewanella sp. K8; assembly: GCF_028823715.1. Taxonomy (NCBI): domain Bacteria; kingdom Pseudomonadati; phylum Pseudomonadota; class Gammaproteobacteria; order Alteromonadales; family Shewanellaceae; genus Shewanella; species Shewanella sp. K8. Next base: position 107,931 of record NZ_JAPEHY010000014.1, on the reverse strand, counting down.
CGACCCCGATACCAATTTCTTAATTCTTGGGCTTATTGCCTTAGTGTACACACTTTCATTTAGGCTGGCTAACAAGTAACATAAGTCTCTTTGAATTTGAAGAGCCTTGGGAGTTGTTGGCGAGATGGCTGATTTAGCACAAATAATGGCGGAAATTAAACGTGGTACCGACGAGATTTTGCTCGAAGCGGATCTGCTGGAAAAGCTGAAAGAAGGTCGACCACTGAAAATCAAGTTGGGTGCTGACCCGACTGCGCCGGACATTCACCTTGGCCATACCGTAATTCTCAACAAACTCAGACTGTTCCAGGACCTAGGACACGAGGTTATCTTCCTCATCGGTGACTTTACCGGTATGGTCGGCGACCCGAGTGGCAAGAACAGCACTCGCCCGCCACTGACCCGTGAGCAGGTGCTGGCCAACGCCGAGACCTATAAGGAACAGGTGTTCAAGATTCTAGATCCTGCCAAGACCAGGATTGAGTTCAACTCCAGCTGGTTGGAAGATCTCGGCGCTGCCGGCATGATCCGTCTGGCCTCCCGTCAGACAGTGGCCCGCATGATGGAGCGCGACGACTTCAAGAAGCGTTATGCCTCGGGTCAATCAATAGCGATCCACGAATTTATGTACCCATTGCTGCAGGGGTATGACTCAGTGGCGCTGAATGCCGATGTCGAACTGGGCGGTACAGATCAGAAGTTCAACCTGCTGATGGGCCGTGAGTTGCAGAAAGCCGAGGGCATGAAGCCACAGGCGGTGATCATGATGCCACTGCTGGAAGGGCTGGACGGCGTGAAGAAGATGTCCAAGTCTGCCGGCAACTATATAGGTGTCAGCGAAGCTCCGGATGAGATGTTCGGTAAGATAATGTCTATCTCAGATGAGTTGATGTGGCGTTATTTGGAGCTGCTGTCTTTCCGTCCACTGACTGAAATTGAACAGTTCAAGGCCGATGTCGAAGCCGGTGCCAACCCAAGGGATATCAAGATAGCCTTGGCGAAAGAGATTATCGGTCGCTTCCACAGTGAAGAAGCTGCCGAGGCTGCCCATCAAGCCTTTATCAATCGTTTCCAAAAGGGTGCCATGCCGGACGATATTCCCGAGCTGACTCTGGAAGCCGGTGAAGGACTGGCGATTGCCAATCTGTTGAAAGAGGCGGGTCTGGTTGGTTCAACCTCCGATGCCATGCGAATGATCAAACAAGGTGCGGTGAAGATGGATGGTGACAAGCTTGAAGACAGCAAGCTGGTACTGAACGCCGGCACATGCGCGGTATTCCAGGTCGGCAAGCGTAAGTTTGCCAAGGTAACACTGGCCTGAGCCCAAAGTACTTCAATCTAAGCGCTTGTTTTAGCCCTTAAAATATCAAACCCGGCACGGCCGGGTTTTTTCTTGCCTGTATCAGGCTCAGTGTTTGTGAGGCGGGCTGCAGTTGTCGGTACCAAAGTAGACCTTGTTCTGGCAGCGCCAACTGAGCACGGCTTTTTCCACTGACCAGTCGCCGGCATTGTTATCGAGCGCCAGAATAAGCAGCATCTGAGGATGCCCTTCCTGGGTGCTGACATTGTAGGTCAGGGTCTTGCCGTGAGAGTGACTGATGCGAACGAACTTAAAGGCCGAGCCTGAGTATTGGCGGCTGATCCCTTCAGGATTTTGACTCCAGGGAGCCTGCTGATGTTGCGCCTGCAACAGCTTTTTATTGAAACGGTTTACAGGTTGTGCAGCGTAGGAAACCACCAGAGGTGGTTCAAATTTTTCTTCGGCATTGAATGCTGCCTGGGCCTGAGTCATCAAAGGGAAACACAGGGGCAGGGCAGCCAGTACGGATAAGCGACTCATCTTTACCTCTCGGATCAGAGTGAACCCTGATCTCGCTGTTGGCACTCAGAGGGTTGGACAGTAAAAAACAGGCCGGGTTCCCGGCAAGGATTATTGAGCCGAGAGTTGGTCCGCCATGGTCTGATAGTCCATCAGATCCATATGCTCTTTAACCCTGTGATTAAGGGTATCCAGCTTTAGCGTGGTCACTCCGGGAATGGCGATGTCTATGATTTTGCCCGGTTTGCCGAATTGCTCTCCCGGACCCTTGTAGTGATAGTTGCCTATCATCACCACCAGAGAGCCAGAGTTGAACATGTGCTCTATGTTGAATTGATACTCGAGCACGCCGCGGTGGGCCCGCTCCAGAAACTCTATGATGTGCCTGCCACCCGTGTATTTGCGATCTGCGGTTTTGTCGTTGAAGACACTGTCGCGATTGTAAAAGGTTGCCAGCTCATCATAGTCGTGAGTGGTTAGGGCATGGATATAGCGCACGGCCATCTGCTGCTCCGGCGGCATATCGCCGCTGTTGGCCAGCAATGGTGAGCTTAACAATGCCAGGATCAACCCCAAATAACGCACAATCATTCTCTCTTGGTCTTCAAGTCAAACGCAGGTAACGACAGGTGCCAACGTATGGCGGCCAGACGCATTATCAAGGCTGTGATAAAAGCCAGCATCAGCGCCGCCTCGGCGTCGAGTTTCAGCTGTAGGCTGCAGGTGTACACCAAACCGCCCAGAATAGATGCCGTAGCGTAGATTTCGGTACGCAGCACCATGGGGATCCGGCGGCAAAGCAGATCCCGAATAATGCCTCCTCCCACTCCGGTGATCAAGCCCATGACTACGGCTATCATACCGCCGTATTCCATTGTCAGAGCCTTCTGGGCGCCGATAACGGTAAAGAGTGCCAGGCCGACGGCATCGGCTATGGCAAGGCTAGATGGGGGCAAACGCCAGGGCCGGCGTACCAGAATCAAGGTCAATACCACGGTCAGCAGTATCACGTAGAGATAGTTGTGGTCATGAAGCCAGAATACCGGAGCGCCCAGAATCGTGTCTCTGAGGGTGCCGCCGCCGATGGCGGTGACCGCTGCCAGCACCAAAACACCGAATGGATCCATCCTGTGCCGGCCGGCAGCCAGAGCGCCGGAAAGGGCGAATACGGCGGTACCAAACAGATCCAGGCTATAGACCCACAGTGTCATTAGCTCATCTCTTTGAGATGAATGTTGAGGGCATCAACCGAGATACGGATTTCAATCACCGACAGGATCAAGGAATACAGCAGCAACAGCAAACTGGCGCCGAAAATTACCGAGCCTGTGGTATTGAAGCCAAGATAGATAAAAATCATACACAGCACGCACAGGGCGAAGCTGGTGACACCGGCCTCCTGCATGCGGCGGATGATAACGATGCGGCGGCGCAGGTTTTTCAGCTGTTCGGCCGCAACGGGTTTATCACCGCCACTCAGGGTGCGGATCAAGGCGGCCAGCGAGAAAAATCTGTTGGTATAGGCCAGCAGTAGCAGGGAAATAGCCGGAAACAGCAGTGCCGGGGTCGTCAAAGAGATATGCATATTGTCCAGCACGGCAGTTTTCTCAGTGGCAAGCGGGGAATGAAGGCATTATAAGGAGAAAATGAATAATTTAAAGCGTTTGTGAATAACGTAACAAAACCCAAATCAGAGGTAACAATACGACGAAAGCAAACCAGATGGCGAAGGTGCGAAATGTCAGTGAAATCGCCTTGGGAATGGTCTTGTGATCCGGCACTGGGCCCGGGCCCACTTTCTCCACCTGAACCTTGATGCCGGAATACTTTTGTGGTCCGCCAAGCTCTGTCATCAATACATACGCCGCCATAGTTGCCACCTGGAAGTTAAAGCCGATGGGAAAGCGGCTGTGAGGTGTTTGCCAAAGCAGTTTCAGTGCCTGGGGGCCGCCCTGAATCGCCAGGGTAAAACGCCACAGCTGCGCCGGGATATACAGCAGCACCTGATTGACCAGAAACACGGGCCGACCGAAGAAACGGAATTGTGGATCCAGACACCACCAGCTTTGCTCCAGCTGTTTTAACATTCTCACCAACAGCACCATGGGCGCGCCGGCGAGGCAGAAGAAAAACACCACAGTAACAGTGCCGTGAATGGGAGTGGTTACCAGCTTTTCTATGGTAGCCTTGGCGATGCCAGCCTCGGATAGTTCGGCAGTGTCGCGGGCGACCCAGGGGGAGAGCAACTCTCTGGCGGCCGGTTTGTCTCCCCGCCTGAGGGCCTGGTATATCTCTTCGGCTTCCTGAATGAAACAGGCATCGTTGAGACATAGATAGAGGATCAAAAACTCAAAGAACCAGGGGAATGCCGCCAGTTCCAGCAGGAAGGTGATGATTAACCAAAATGGCAGCACCAGCAGCAAAATGGCCAGAGAGCCGGCAATCAGTTGTTGCCTTTCGTCTCTGTCGCCCCGTTTGACCTTGGCGGCCAGTGACTTGGCCAGGTGGCTCAACCAGGCCAGAGGTTGAAAAGCCTGGGGCAGCGGCGCCAATCGCGCCAGCAACAAGGCAAAAAACAGCACCAGAAACCCCTGAATAAGGGACCCGTCTAAGGCCAGCAACTGCTCGTAGAAGGGCAGGCTCATGGGCTCCGGTGCTCCTTAACTAAAGGTGATGCAGCATGCCTATGACCATGAGGGCCGAGTGATGCCCCGCCTTGACCAGATAGGCATCAAAGTCGACCGGAGAGTCGTTGTTGGCATTATCGGACAGAGAGCGGATCACCACAAAGGGCACGCCGAACTGATGACACACCTGAGCAATGGCCGCGCCTTCCATTTCACAGGCGGCCATGGTGGGGAAATGCTTCAGCATGACGGCGGTGCGCTCGGGATCGCAAATAAAGCTGTCACCTGTGCAGATAAGGCCTTCAATGGCTTTGACCTCTCCCAAACCTGCGATAGCCTGTTTGGCCGCCAGCATCAGCTTGTGATCAGGAATAAAGGCTGCCGGTTGCTGCGCCATCTGGCCCATCTCATAGCCAAAGGCGGTGACATCGACATCGTGGTAGCGGACTTCATCGGAAATCACTATGTCACCTATCTGCAGCGCATCGACAAATCCACCGGCCGAGCCGGTATTGATGACCGCATCCGGGGCGAACTTTTCAATCAACAGACTGGTCGCTATGCTGGCGGCAACCTTGCCTATGCCGGAGCGGGTAACTATGACTTCTTTGCCAACCAGAGTGCCGCTGACAAATTCAATGCCGGCAACCTTGCTGTGCAGTGGGTTTTCCAAAGAGGCAATCAGGTGAGCAACTTCCGGCTCCATGGCGCCGATAATACCGATTTTCATGGCTTAACCTTCTTTAAATGTCTTGAGTGAGCCTGAGGGCGGCTTAATATAGCACAAGCCAAGGATGGTGCGAATAAGTCAGCCGGTGACAGCCTGGTCGCTGAAGTCAGGCCGCATGTAATAAACGGCTTTGGCTGCGCTATTCCCGGAGTGTAGAACAGATGAAAAAAAGCGCACCCGGGAGGTGGGTTCCCGGATGCGCTCAAAGTGTTGAGTTGTCAGCTGAGGAAGTTGAGTATCCCAAGCGCCGCATCACGTCCTTCGGCGATGGCGGTGACCACCAGATCTGAACCCCTGACCATGTCACCACCGGCAAACACTTTAGGATTGCTGGTTTGGAACGGATTGGCCGCTTCTTTCTCGGCTTTTACCCGGCCCCATTGATCCAGGGCGATATCAAACTCGGCAAACCAGGGCGCCGGGCTGGGTTGGAAACCGAAGGCTACAATCACGGCGTCGGCGTCCAGCAGCTGGTCGCTGCCCGGGATGGGCTCAGGACGCCGACGACCGCTGGCATCGGCGTTGCCTAGCGCGGTTTCAACAAATTCGACTCCCTTGACCTTGCCATCGTCTGTAGCAATCGCCACCGGCTGGCGATTAAACAGGAACTCGACCCCTTCTTCGCGGGCATTTTGCACCTCACGGCGCGAACCCGGCATATTCTCCTCGTCGCGGCGATAGGCACAGATAACAGATTCGGCGCCTTGGCGCACCGCCGTGCGCACACAGTCCATGGCGGTATCACCGCCGCCGAGTACTACTACCTTCTTGCCCTTGAGGTCGATATAGGGCTGCGCCGGATCGGCTTGCCCCATTAACTCTCGGGTGTTGGCAATCAGGTAGGGCAGGGCCTGAATAACCCCTTCGGCCTCTTCACCGGGCAGGCCCGCCTGCATGGCGTTATAGGTACCCATACCGAGGAACACGGCATCGAAGTTGGCCAGCAACTCGGCAAAGGGAATATCCTGGCCGACTGTGACGCCGAGGCGGAACTCTATCCCCATGCCTTCCATCACGCTGCGGCGGGTAGCCATCACTGACTTGTCGAGCTTAAAGGCGGGAATACCATAGGTCAGCAGGCCGCCTATCTGAGGGTACTTGTCAAAGACCACCGCCTTGACTCCGTTGCGGGCCAGGATATCGGCGCAGCCAAGACCGGCCGGCCCCGCGCCTATGATGGCGACCCGCTCGCTTCTGGGCGTCACCTGGCTCATGTCCGGGCGCCAGCCTTGGGCGATGGCGGTATCCGTGATGTATTTTTCCACATTGCCTATGGTGACGGCGCCGAAATCATCATTCAGGGTACAGGCGCCTTCACATAGCCTGTCCTGCGGGCAGACTCGGCCGCAGACCTCCGGCAGGGTATTGGTTTCATGCACCAGGTCTGCCGCTTCCAGGATACGTCCCTGTTTGGCCAGCTTGAGCCAGTTGGGGATATAGTTGTGCAGCGGGCATTTCCACTCGCAGTAAGGGTTACCACAGTCCAGGCAGCGGTCTGCCTGCTGGTCTACCTGCGCCTGGGCAAAGGGTTGGTAAATCTCAATAAACTCTGTCTTGCGGCGTGAGATAGCCTGCTTGATCGGGTCGATACGACCCACTTCGATAAACTGAAAATCGTTACTCATGCTCGCTTACCCCGCTTTTACGGCCAGTTCCGGGCTCGGTTGTTCCAGTTTGAGCAGATCCGAAACCTGAATATTCTTGGGCTTGACCAGGACAAAACAATCGAGCCAGTTTTCAAACTCACTGAGAATGGCACTGGCGTGTTCACTGCCGGTCTCGGCCACATGCTGCTCTATCAGCCCTTTGAGGTGTTGCTGATGAATCGGCGACTCCAGCTTGAGGGTGTCGACCAGTTCGGTATTGACCCTACGGTTGAAGCGGCCGAATTGGTCGAACACATAGGCGAAACCGCCGGTCATACCGGCGCCAAAGTTGACGCCCGTGGTACCCAGCACCACCACTATGCCGCCTGTCATATATTCACAGCCGTTGTCACCGACCCCTTCAACTACCGCCAGCGCTCCTGAATTTCTGACCGCGAAACGCTCACCAGCCCGTCCCGCCGCAAACAGTTTGCCGCCGGTGGCACCATAGAGGCAGGTATTACCGACAATGGCGCTGCGCTCGGATTGGAAGGCGCTGCCGAGCGGCGGATAGATGGCGATTTTGCCGCCGGACATACCTTTACCCACATAGTCGTTGGCGTCGCCGCACAGTGACAGCTCGAGTCCAGGGCTGTTCCAGACCCCGAAACTCTGACCGGCGCTGCCGTTGAAGCTGAGCCTTATCGGCTTGGGACAGCCTTTTACGCCCCAGGTTGCCGCGATATGGCCCGAAAGCGCGGCGCCTACCGAGCGGTCGGTATTATTGATGGGGAAGCAGACATCGAAACCTTCGCCCTTGGTGACGTGCTCGGCGCACTTGGCCAGCAGTTCCTGGTTCAGGCTGCCGGGATCTGCCGGCGTATTGGTCTCTTTCCAGGTCAGACTGGTGCTTGGCAATACTTCGGGTTTGAACAGGATAGGGTTCAGATCCAGTCCCTGCTGCTTGGCGGTCTGGCCTTCGATGGCCTGCAGCCAATCGCTGCGTCCTACCAATTGTTCAAACTCACTGACCCCCAGCTTGGCCATCCATTCACGCACCTCTTCGGCGACAAACTCAAAGTAAGTCATCACTCGCTCGGGCAAGCCATGATAGTGCTTGTCTCTCAAGGTCTTGTCCTGAGTGGCGACCCCGGTGGCACAGTTGTTGAGGTGGCAGATACGCAGGTATTTGCAACCGAGCGCTATCATGGGCACAGTGCCAAAGCCGAAGCTCTCGGCACCCAGTAAGGCCGCCTTGATAACATCTGTGCCAGTCTTGAGACCACCATCCACCTGCAGGCGTATTTTATGTCGCAGACCATTGGCCACCAGAGACTGGTGAACTTCGGCAAGGCCAAGCTCCCAAGGGCTGCCGGCATACTTGACCGAAGTCAGCGGGCTGGCGCCTGTGCCGCCATCGTAGCCGGAAACAGTAATCATATCGGCATAGGCCTTGGCGACCCCTGTGGCTATGGTGCCAACGCCCGGCTCAGAGACCAGCTTGACCGAGATAAGCGCCTTGGGGTTTATCTGCTTGAGGTCGAAGATCAGCTGCGCCAAATCCTCGATAGAGTAGATATCGTGGTGCGGCGGCGGTGAAATCAGCGTCACGCCCGGGCGGGCATGCCTGAGGCCGGCGATTTCAACACTGACCTTATGACCGGGCAGCTGACCGCCTTCACCGGGCTTGGCACCCTGGGCGACCTTGATCTGCAACACTTCGGCGTTAATCAGATAATGGGCGGTTACCCCAAAGCGGCCAGAGGCTATCTGCTTGATGGCCGAATTGCGCTCGCTGTTGAATCGGCGGGCATCTTCGCCGCCTTCGCCCGAGTTTGAGCGACCGCCGAGACGGTTCATGGCGATGGCCAGCGCTTCGTGAGCTTCCGGGCTCAGGGCGCCGATACTCATGGCGGCGCTGTCGAATCTGGGGAAGAGTGTCTTGGCCCCTTCCACATCCTTGAGCGCTATGCTCTCGCGCTGCTGTTTGATGCTCAGCAGATCCCTCAAGGTGGCGACAGGCCTTTGGTCTACCAACTCGGCAAACCGTTTATAGAGCGGGTAATCCACCTCTTTCAGAGCTTGTTGCAGGGTGTTTACCACATCCGGGTTGAAGCAGTGGTACTCGCCGCCCTCAACGTACTTGAGCAAACCGCCCTGCGGCAGCGGCACATGGGGGCGGAAGGCCGCCTGACTCAGCAGTTGCTGATCGGCTTCTATGCCATCGAAACCCACACCCTGAATACGGCTGACCACGCCGTTGAAGCATTGTTTAATTACCTCGTCGGCCAGGCCTATGGCCTCAAACTGCTGGCTGCAGCGATAGGAGGCGACTGTGCTGATCCCCATCTTGGACATGATCTTGCGCAGCCCCTTCTCAATGCCGTAGCGGAAGTTGAGCATCAGATTGACGATATCCTCGGCCTGATGGCGCTTGGCGAGTTCGGCAATGGACTCGTACACCAGATAGGGGTAGATGGCCGTAGCGCCAAAGCCCAGCAGTACCGCGAAATGGTGCGGATCCCGGGCCGAGGCTGTTTCCACTATGATGTTGGTGTCACAGCGCAGGCTCTTGTTCACCAGCATCTGCTGCACTGAACCTACCGCCATGGCGGCCGGAATGACCAGGGTGTCTTTGCTGACGGCGCGATCCGAGAGCACTATCAGGGTGGTGCCGGTGCGTGCCAGGCGCTCGGCTTCATCCGTGATCCGTTTGATTGCCTGACTCAGGCCTTCGGAGGCCGGATAGTTAAGGTCAACCTTGTTGGCACGGTAATAAGTGCTGTCCAGACTCAGCAGTTGGTTGAAGTCACTGAACAGCAAGATAGGCGAATTAAACATCACCCGATAGGCGTGTCCCGTGGTTTCGTTAAATAGGTTCTGCTCGCGGCCGATACAGGTGGCCAGCGACATCACATGTTTCTCCCGTAGCGGATCGATTGGCGGGTTGGTGACCTGGGCAAACTTTTGCCGGAAATAGTCATACAGCGAGCGCTGTTTCTTCGACAGCACTGCCATCGGGGTGTCGTCGCCCATGGAGCCGGTGGCTTCTTCGCCTTTGCTGGCCAGTACCCAGATCACTTGCTCAAGCTCTTCTCGGCTGTAGCCGAACAGCTTCTGGTACTGCAGCAAAGTGCCCTGGTTGAATTCACTGACGCCCTGATCCTGCGGCGACAGTTGCTCAGCCGGCACCAGAGTCTGACTATTCTTTGCCATCCACTCCTTATAGGGGTGACGACGTTTGAGGTCGTTATCGATTTCGAATGACTGATAAAGACGGCCGCTGAGGGTGTCGAGCACCAAAAGTTCACCCGGGCCGACCCGGCCTTTTTCAATCACTTCATCCGGGCCATAGTCCCAGATACCCACTTCCGAGGCCAGAGTGAGAATTCTGTCTTTGGTGATCACATAGCGTGATGGCCGCAGCCCGTTGCGATCAACCGCGCAGGCGGCGTGGCGACCGTTGGTCATGACTATCCCGGCCGGGCCATCCCAAGGCTCCATATGCATGGAGTTAAAGTCATAGAAGGCCTTGAGCTCTTCATCCATCTCGGGGTTACTCTGCCATGCAGGCGGGATAAGCAAACGCATGGCGCGGTACAGGTCCATGCCGCCGGCCAGCAGCATCTCCAGCATATTGTCCAGTGACGACGAATCTGAGCCGGTTTCATTGACAAACGGGGCGGCCTGCTGCAAGTCAGGCAGCAGCGGTGAGTTGAACTTGTAAGCCCGCGCCCGAGCCCATTGGCGGTTACCCGTGATGGTATTGATCTCGCCATTGTGGGCCAGAAAACGGAACGGCTGTGCCAGTGGCCACTTGGGTGAGGTGTTGGTCGAGAAGCGCTGGTGGAACAGGCAGATAGAGCTTTGCAGCCTAATATCGGCCAGATCCGGATAAAAGGCCGGCAGATCGGCCGGCATCATCAAGCCTTTGTAGACAATGACCTGGCCGGAAAGGCTGGCTACATAGAAGTCTTTATCCTGGGTCAATTGCTGCTCGAGGCGGCGCCGAGCCATATAGAGGCGCCGCTCCAGATCTTTTTCACGCCAGCCAATGGGAGCATTGATGAGCACTTGCCAAATTTGCGGCAAACTGGACTTGCCTATCTCGCCGAGCACTTCCGGGTTAACCGGAACCGGACGCCAGCCGGCAATACTCAGGGTCTCTTTCTCCAGTTCCCGCTCAAGCAATATTCTGGCTTCGGCTGCCAGGGTTTCGTCCTGGTTTAAAAACAGCATGCCAACGGCGAACTTACGGCTGAGATGCCAGCCCTGCTCGGCCGCAATGGCCTCAAAGAATCCTGTGGGCATTTGCATCAGCAAACCGCAACCGTCGCCAGTGCGTCCGTCAGCTGCAATACCACCACGATGTTTCATGCGGTCGAGGCCATGGATTGCCGTGCGAACAATGCGATGGCTGGCTTCGCCATCCATCTGGGCTATCAATCCAAAACCACAGTTATCCCGCTCGAAACTGGGATGATACAAGCTCATACAAAACCTCCCTTAACATCACTATTACTACTCGGGAGAGAGTACCAAACTCTATAGATATGCACCCGAACCATCCAAATTATCCTGAGACTTGCTAAAGGTCAAACCTAAATATTGCATATATTTGATGATATTTGGGGTGTTTCATACAGAATCTTTAATTACATTACGTTAACGTAAACTGAAAATTGAGCTGTATAACACTATGAATGAAAAGAAAATCTACTTTGGGGTGATTTGATGTTCACTTAATTTTAACAAATAGCCTCGAATTATCCTTGCAGAAGAAAAACTGATTTCCAGCCTGATTGTCTCTTGCGTTAAAAAATTGCCTGGAGTGACTAAATATTCACAAAAGTGTGAGCTGGATCGGGTTGTATCCAATCGAATTGGTCATCGATCACCAGCAAAAGCAGCAGTCATTTGTGACATAAATTGACCTGGAGCAGAGCGGCCCTGAACAGGAGTCGTTAGACTGGCGACTTTTTTGAGAGAAGCAAATGGGACTGGACGACTTTGTCACTACCTTTGGTCAATACTGCCGGCAACAATTTGGTCAACGGTTACAAAAGCTGACTCTGGATGCGCGTTTTACCTGTCCCAATCGCGACGGAACTCTGGGGCGCGGTGGTTGCACTTTCTGTAATGTCGCATCCTTCAGTCATGAACATGGAACCGACTTGTCGATTGCGGCTCAGCTCGAGGCCGGCAAACAGAAGATGCAGGCAAAGGCTTCGCGGTTTTTGGCTTACTTCCAGGCTTATACCAGTACCTATGAAGAGTATGCCGAGCTCAAGCGTAAATACGATGAGGCGCTGCAGAGCGAGCAGGTAGTGGGTTTGTGTGTCGGTACCCGCCCGGATTGCGTACCGGATAGAGTGCTTGATCTGCTGGCGCAATATCAACAAAACGGCAGTGAAGTCTGGTTGGAGCTGGGTTTACAGAGTGCTCACGATGCCACGCTCAAACGGATTAACCGTGGCCATGACTTTGCCGTCTATCAGGACGCCGTCTTACGAGCCCGTAGTCGCGGACTCAAGGTGTGTACTCATCTGATCCTCGGACTCCCGGGAGAAGGTATGACGGAGCATCTACAAACTCTGGATGCGGTTTTGGACTCTGGAGTGGATGGTCTTAAACTGCACCCCCTGCATATAGTGGCCGGCAGTACCATGGCCAAGGCCTGGGAAGCGGGCAGGTTGCAGCCGCCGACACTGGAGGAGTATGTTATCAGTGCGGCGCAGTTGATCCGTCATACGCCAAAAGAGATAGTGTTTCATCGGGTGACCGCCTATGCCAGTCGTCCCGTGTTGCTGGCGCCGGATTGGTGCGCTCAGCGCTGGATAGGTTTGGTAGCACTGGTGGATGAGTTGGCGGCCAAGGGCGGGCAGGGCTCTGGGTTAATCAATTTAAATCAATAGCCTATAAACTTTTGTATGAGTTGTTCTCGCTTTTTGTATCACTAATGTTAAATGCAAGAAAGTTTTGACCCGTTTGACGCCTATAAGTTGCACCTGCAATTTTAGCGGGTATGATGTGGTAAATCTGACACATTCGAGGAGCGCCTTCATGGCCACAACTGAACTGGATACTATCTTAGATCTCAATACCCTGGAGCAGTACTGTAGTGCTATAGGTGCCGGCACCTTACTCAAGAGTGTGGTGTTATTTGAACAGTTGCTGCCAGAGTATGTCGCGAACCTGCAAAAGGCCGAGGCGGCCGGAGACAAGGATACCCTGTGTGCCGAGGCTCACAAGTTCAAAGGTGCTGCCGGCTCTGTAGGATTGAAACGGATCCAACAGACAGCACAGCAACTGCAACACGGTGAAGAAGCAGAATGGGAAGCCGGGCACAAAGAGTGGCTGACAATCATTGTTGAACATGCCGGTGAAGATCTGCAGCAACTTAAGTCTTTCCTCGAAGCCAAAGCATAAATTCCGGCCTTGGGTGCCGGAGAGAAGCTCCGGCGCTGCCAAGGTACTCAGAAACTCCCGCCACTACCCCTTTTCTATTACCTGAACCTTAGCCGTCAAGGCTTGGGTTTTCTGCTATTTCCGCTTCAGTGATAGATTTCTTACCTGGATGATTTATCGCCTCGGTCACACTCCTGATTTGATACTGCTGCTCGGCAGACTTTTTGTGTTAGATTAGATAGAACTTTCTAATGCATTACTCAATTGGTAATCGACAAAATGAAACACTTACCCAGTTTGAAAAACCTCTATTATCTGGTGAATCTGCATCAGGAGCAGAACTTCAACCGGGCGGCCAAGGTGTGCCATGTGAGCCAATCGACACTCTCCAGCGGGATCCAGAATCTGGAAGAGCAGTTGGGCTATCAGCTGATCGAGCGGGACCACAAGTCCTTTATGTTTACCGCTATTGGTGAAGAAGTGGTGCAGCGTTCGCTGAAGATTCTGACCGATGTCGACGATCTGGTGGAGCTGGTGAAGAACCAAGGCGCCCCCATGACAGGGGAGATTAGGCTTGGCTGTATTCCCACCATTGCCCCGTTCCTGCTGAGCCGTGTAGTTAAGCAGTGCCAGAAGTCTTATCCGGATCTGAGTCTGCTGCTCAAAGAGGACACCACAGAGCGTTTGTTGACTGCCTTGGGTAAGGGCGAGTTGGATCTGTTGTTGTTGGCTCTGCCGGCCGATACTTCCGGCTATCACAGCATGAAGGTGGGTATTGACCCTTTCAAGATGGTGGTGCACAAGGACTTGTCTGCCGATATTCATGAACCGGTGGACTATCAGGCGCTGCCGGATGAGAGTATTTTTCTGTTGCAGAGTGAGCACTGCATTACCGGTCATGCCATCAGTGCCTGCCAGCTGGGTGACAGCGCCAAGGTCAATCCTTTTGCCGCCACCAGTTTGCATACCTTGGTACAGATGGTGAACAGTAAACTGGGCACGACTTTCCTGCCGCAGATGGCGATAGATGCAGGGATATTGAAAGACACGGATCTTGCGGTGATGAGCCCTCCAGGGGAGGCACCATTTCGTGAGATAGGCTTGGTGTGGCGTCAGACAACCAGCCGGATCCTGACCTTCAGAACTTTGGGGTTGGAGATCCAGCAGCTGCTGCAGCAGCAGGTTTAGGCTTGGATTCAATCCATATCAATAAAAAACGGCCCTTTGATGGGCCGTTTTTTATGACTGATTACCTTGTTTGGGCTTAACCCCGAAAACTTCAATGGAGTGTTGTTTTCCCTTGAGCTTGACCGGTCCCAGATTGGTGAGCTGATACTCACTGTCGTCGTTTTCCAGCCTCGCTACCAGCGCGCCGGAGAGCAGCATCCTTTGTCCTAAGGGATTACACTGATCCTGCAGTCTCGCCAAGGTGTTGAGCACGTCGCTGAAGAAACTGATCTCCTGTTTTTGCACCCCAACCACGGCTGCAACCACTTGGCCGCAATGAGCTGCCGCCTTGAATTTGGGGACAAAGCCGTAATGTTCTTCAAAATAGCGTCGCTGCCAATTGAGCTGCTGGCTGAATTCAAAGTAGATGTTCATGCATCTGTCGTTGATGATGCCGTCTTCCAATGGCCAGTGAATGAGCACGGCATCACCCATGTAACGATAGATCTCGGCATCATTGTTGGTGACTGTGTCGGAAAGTAAGCTGAAGCTGTCCTGGATCAGTCGACTGAAGCGGTAATCCCCCAGAGATTCGGCATGGGTGGTGGAAGCCACCATATCGAGATAGAGAAACAGTCGCTGCTCGTATCTGGGCTTATGATACTTACCCAGACCTATATTCAGCAGGATCCTGGGCCCCACCAGCAGGGCCATCTGTTCGATAAAGGCGAGCCCGACCCGTACGACCACCAGATAGATGATTAGCGCCTGGAATGAGGGGCTATAGAGGATATGCACTGTCAGCATCTGTCTCAAGGTCGCCATATGGTTCTCTATGGCCCACATATTGAGGTACTGGGTCATATAAGCCAAAGTAGTGGCGCCCAAGAGCAGAAACAGCCCTTTGAAGATGACGGAGAAGACGTAGGGTAGGCGATTGATGGCACTGAAATCGGCTATCAGGTTCGACATCCAATGCAGACTGCCGAAAATCACTCCCATGTAGGCGGCCAGGGTCGCGAGATCCGCCGAGCCGACAGCCCACTGAGGTAGCTCAGTGGTTTGGGCATAGCGAAAAAATACAAAAGCTGCCATGGCTCCCGTCCATGCCATAATGGCAAACAGAAGCTTTTTGGCCTGGCGACGCGCTCTCACGAGGTGAAATCTATCCTAAATTTAAGGGGCCTTCTCAGGATGCGCTAGTTTATAGAATATACCCCTCTGATTTCCAGTGGTAATTGTGATCTTAATCAAGGCAAGTGCGGATTAGAGTCGATATCAACCAAAAAAGCGCTCAAGTAGTCCTTTGGTGAACTGGGTCTTGAGATAAAAGCCTCTTGGGTTTGTCATCTGAATACTGCCGTCTTCGGCAATACTTTCGGTCAACACTTTGCTGTTGGCCGCCTTGGGTCTGAGCTGCAATACCTCACCGTGCCTGGCGGTGATCTTGCTGACTTTGCCCATGCTGATAAGCTCCATGATCTCTTCCCAGTCCTGGCGCAATAGCCTGTCTTCCTCGGTGCTGGGTTCCCACAGCAGCGGTGAGCCGATACGTCGAACACCTGGGGAAAGTTCTCTGTCTCCCTGAACCGGGATCCACAGTACCCGCTGCAACTTGTGATACACCAGACTCTGTTCCCAGCGCAGTCCTGAGATATTGGTCAGCGGCGCGACACAAACATAGGTGGTTTCCAGCGGCATGCCGCGCTCATCTATCGGGATACTCTTAAGCTCTACCCCAAGATGCAGGAAGTCTTGCTCAGGTTTGGAGCCCGCTGTCGCCCCCAATGCCAGTTCCAGCAGTTGTCCGGTCCAACCTTTGTCGCGGCGAAAGTCTCTGGGCACGGCTACCCCTAAGGATTCGGCGAGCTGTCCAAGAGTCAGCCCGGCGATATCGTCAGCGCGCTGCAGTAGTTGTGCCAATGAGCTTGGCGGCATGATATTGGTTTTCATGGCGCTGATTTTACCTGAGCGGCACTGGATAACAAGGTTGTACAAAAACCGACCGCCACTGTGCAAACCAAGCCAATCCCCTGTGTGCAAGTTTGTATCTTAATGTTTTTATTGGCTAAAGTGTTTTTGGTTGACCGCCGAATAATGGTTTTCCTGAGTTACTCGCCGATTTCCCCTGTGTTGCCAACAAACTTATCCACAACATTTTGGGATAACTGAGTATTTTTGGCTTCAATAAAGCAAATAATGGTGAGTGTCAACCGGGTTTTGACACCATTTTGGACCTTTAAGCCAAGTTTTTGGCCATGGGGTGTGAATAAAGTTTTGTGATATTGCCCGCAAGTCGGTTCTGATTACTCGTTGGTTAAAAAGTGCTCTGTTGATAGGGTTGCTGTCGATTGCTTTCTTTTTTATTTATCTATCTTTTTGTATTTAAAGTGATTTTGTTTTGATTTTTACTTTTGGGCTTAGACTGTAAGGGTTGCAAAAAACAGCGTTTCCAGAAGTTCAGTCGAGTTTCAAACAGAGATATCCACAGTTTTTGTGGATATCCACTCAAACATGGCAGAGCGGTTGTTGATAAAGTGGGAAACTCCATTTGCTTATCCAGAGAAAAAGCCGTAAATAGAGAATTGCTGCCGACGTGGGATTGTGAAACAATCGAATCATTGAAATTTATCGCTTTTTCGGAGTCCATGTGATTGACAGCGACGGTTTTCGCGCAAATGTGGGCATCATTATCTGTAACAGATTTGGCCAAGTAATGTGGGCCAGGCGTTTCGGTCAGCACTCCTGGCAGTTTCCCCAAGGGGGATTGGATGACGGTGAATCCGCTGAAGATGCCATGTATCGAGAGCTGTATGAAGAAGTAGGGCTCAGGCCGGAACATGTGCAGATACTGACATCCACCCGCTCCTGGTTGCGATACAGATTGCCAAAGCGTTTGGTGCGCCAGGACAGCAAGCCTGTCTGTATCGGCCAAAAGCAGAAATGGTTTTTGCTCCAGCTCAAGAGTCAGGACAGTGCCGTCAACTTGAATTCGTCCGGCCATCCTGAGTTCGATGACTGGCGCTGGGTAAGTTATTGGTACCCTGTGCGTCAGGTCGTATCTTTTAAACGTGACGTCTACCGTAAGGTTATGAAAGAGTTCGCCACCACGGCTCTGGCATTGCAGACACGGGAGCCTTCACGCCGACGGGGACGACAAAGAGCAGCAGGCTGAGGTTTGATATCGAAAGGGGGAACAGGTGTTAAACACGCTCAGGGATATTACTCAGGCAGTTGCGGCCGCAAGGGATCTTGAGGCTGCCCTTGAGCTATTGGTCGGCCAGATAAAGGCCGCCATGAGCACTCAGTGTTGTTCTATCTATATTCTGGATAAAAATGAGTTGGTCCTCTCCGCCACAGATGGCTTGGAACCCAGTGCCGTCGGCCGGGTTCGCATGCCGTTGACCGAAGGTCTGGTAGGCCTGGTTGCCGAGCGTGAAGAAGCTATCAACCTTGCTGATGCCAGAGCCCATCCCAGATTCAAACTCTTTCCCGAAGTGGCCGAAGAGGAATATCGCGCCTTTCTCGCCGCGCCCATTATCTATCAGAAACAGTTGCTTGGCGTCATAGTAGTGCAGCAGCCCAGTGCCCGTCAGTTCAGTGAAGGGGAAGAAGCCTTTCTAATGACGCTGGCGGCGCAGTTGGCCATGGCCATTCGCGGCCTCAAACAAAAAGCCAGCGTCAAGGAAGATCAGCTGCAAATCCTGTTTCAGGGCACGCCGGCCTCCAATGGTATCGCCATTGCCCATGCTTTGGTGCTGGGCGGGCAGATATCACTGGAGCAGCCGGATCAAACCGCAGCAGATATCCCCAATGAGCTTGAGCGCCTCAAGACAGCAATCGAGCGTTGCCGTAACACCCTGAGTACCCTGGCACAGCGTTTTGACCGTGAGCAGGATGAAGAGGTGGTGTCTATCTTCTCGGCGCTGCAACTCTTGCTGGAAGAGGCCAGCCTTGGGGGCGAATATCGCGATGAGGTGCTTGCGGGTTGGTGCGCCGAGTCGG
This sequence comes from Shewanella sp. K8, assembly GCF_028823715.1. Classification (NCBI taxonomy): domain Bacteria; kingdom Pseudomonadati; phylum Pseudomonadota; class Gammaproteobacteria; order Alteromonadales; family Shewanellaceae; genus Shewanella; species Shewanella sp. K8. Next base: position 89,589 of record NZ_JAPEHY010000014.1, on the reverse strand, counting down.
CGGTCAGTCGCGTGTCTTTGCGTTACATCACCCAGTTTATGGCGATGGAAGACCCCTATCTCAAAGAGCGGGCCAGCGATATCCGTGACCTGGGGCAGAAGGTGCTGCGCCAGTTGATTGAGCCGGAACGGTTGGAGCTCAATGCCGATAAGCCGGTTATTCTGGTGACCCGTGAGGCGGATACTACCTTGTTGGCCGAGTTTCCGCGGCAAAAGTTGGCCGGGATAGTGACAGAGCTTGGCGGGGTCAACTCCCATGCCGCTATTCTGGCCCGGGCGCTGGGTGTACCGGCCATCACAGGGGTCGGCCAGGTCTTGGCTGCCGACATCGACAAGAAGCTTTTGGTGCTCAATGCCACTCGCGGTCAGCTGATGGTGTCACCGTCTCCGGCCGTGGTCGGTGAGTACCGCAGTTTATTGTCTGCCGAGAGAGCGTTGCAGCGGCAATACGCCAGAGAGCTGAACCTGCCGGCCGAGACGGTCGATGGCAAGCGTATTCACCTTTACATGAACGCCGGATTGCTAAGCGGTTTGGCCTCGGAAATCGCCGAAGGCGCCGATGGTATTGGGTTGTATCGCACCGAAATCCCCTTCATGTTGCAACAGCGCTTTCCCAGCGAGTCTGAGCAGGTAAAGGTGTATCGCCAGGTGCTGGAGGCGGCGTCCGGTCGGCCCGTGGTGATGCGCACCCTGGATGTGGGCGGGGACAAACCCTTGCCTTATTTCCCCATCAAGGAGGAAAACCCATTTTTGGGCTGGCGTGGCATTCGCTTGTCGCTGGACCATCCCGAGCTGTTTCTGGTGCAAATTCGCGCCATGCTCCAGGCCAGCGGCAGCGGTGAGCAACTGCATATTTTGCTGCCCATGGTCAGTAATCTCGATGAGATAGATCAATCGCTGGAATATATCGAGCAGGCTTATTCCGAGCTTAAGTCGGATGTGAACCCTGAGCTGAAAAGACCCAAAGTCGGCATTATGCTGGAGGTGCCGGCGCTGCTGTTTCAACTGGATGAAGTCGCCAAGCGTGTTGATTTTGTTTCCGTCGGCAGCAACGACCTGACCCAATATCTGTTGGCGGTAGATCGCAACAACCCCAGGGTCAGCGCTCTGTTTGACAGCTATCATCCTGGGATATTGCGTTCACTGAAACAGGCGCGGGAGACCTGCCGTCAATATGGCCTAGGTGCCAGTGTCTGTGGCGAATTGGCCGGTGAACCCGGCGGCGCTTTGCTGCTTGTCGCCATGGGCTATAACCGCCTGAGTATGAACCAGGGGAGTTTGGCCAGAATAAATTATCTGCTGCGGCGAGTGCGCAGCAGTGAACTCGAGCAGTTGTTGGCCGAGGCGCTGACACTCAGGAGCGGCAGTGAAGTGCGGCAACTGGTGCACGATTATTTGGGGCAAAGAGAGCTGGCGGCCATTCTCAATTGAACCTGCCGTGGCGGGTGTATGGAATAACAACAAGAATTAAGGAACCTCTGTGGACACATTTCTCTGGGTATTCGGTGTTTGTCTGGCGTTGGGGGCCTTTGTCGGCTTTATGGCCGGCTTGTTGGGGATAGGCGGTGGTCTTATTGTGGTGCCAGCGCTGTTGTATATTTTACCCAAGGTGGGAGTTCCCGCCGCGCAGTTGCCCCATGTTGCCATTGCCACTTCGTTGGCGGCCATCATTTTGACCTCTTTTTCATCGGCCCGCGCCCATCACAGCCACGGCAATATTCCCTGGCCCTTGTTTAAATCCATGTTGCCGGGTCTGGCGCTGGGGGCCTTGTGTTCGGGGTTTATCGCCGAATTGATCCCGGCCGATGATCTGCGCCGCGCCTTTGCCGTGTTTGTAATATTAATGGCCGTCCAGATGGCATTTCCTTTTCGTCCATCGGCGAAAGAGGGCTTGCCGCCATTTCCCGTTTTACTCATAGTCTCGGCGATTATTGCCATTATTGCCGCCTTGATGGGCATAGGTGGTGGGGTGCTTCTGGTGCCTTTCCTCACCTGGTGTGGGCTGCAGATGCGTCAGGCGGTGGGTTTTTCATCGGCTACCGGCCTTATCATCGCCCTTTGGGGCAGTTTAGGGTATGTTATCGCAGGCTGGAACGCCCCGGATATGCCAAGCGGCACTTTGGGATACGTTTACCTGCCGGCTTTGGTGGGCATTATTGCCTCCTCAATGTTGGTGGCGCCGCTGGGTGTAAAAGCGGCCAGCACTTTGCCGACGCCGGTACTGAAGAAAATATTTGCACTGTTATTGGTTGTTGTGGGTCTTAAACTTATCCTGGCCTGATCTGCGCCGTAGTTAATTTAGGAATCGTCTTTCTGTTATGGCTTTAGAATTTCCCAATATTGATCCTGTGATCGTCTCTTTTGGCCCCTTTGAGCTGTTCGGCCAGACTTTTGAACCGGCTTTGCGTTGGTATGGTTTCATGTACCTGCTGGGCTTTTTGGCCGCTATGATACTGCTCAACCGTATGGCTGACAGATCCAAGGGGGTATGGAGCCGCGAACAGGTATCGGATCTGCTGTTTTACGCTTTTCTCGGGGTGATCCTGGGGGGCCGCATAGGTTATGTGCTTGTCTACCATCTGGATTTCTTTATTGCAGACCCCTTGTACCTATTCAAGATTAGCGAAGGTGGCATGTCCTTCCACGGCGGTTTGATGGGGGTTATTCTGGCCATGCTCTACATCGCCTGGAAACAGAAGCGCAGCTTCTTCGCGGTGGCGGATATGGTGGCCCCCGTGGTGCCCATTGGCCTGGGCGCCGGGCGTCTTGGTAACTTTATCAATGGCGAGCTTTGGGGCCGAGTCACAGATGTACCTTGGGCAATAGTGTTTCCTTCAGGTGGCCCCGAGCCTCGTCACCCTTCGCAGCTGTATCAATTTGCCCTCGAAGGGGTAGCGCTGTTTATTTTGCTGCAATGGTTCAGCAGACGCAGTCCCAAGACAGGAGCCGTGTCCGGGATGTTTTTGCTCGGCTATGGTATCTTCCGCTGCATAGTGGAAACGGTCAGACAGCCGGATGCCCAACTCGGGCTTTATTTGGGCTTTTTGACCATGGGACAGATACTGTCAGTGCCCATGATCCTCTTTGGACTCTATCTGTTAATGCGTAATGCGCCGCAGGCCGGCGTGGTGAAGGACAAGCAGTAATGCAGCAATATCTTGATTTAATGCAACATATTTTAGATTCCGGTACCGACAAGAGTGACCGTACCGGCACGGGAACCCGCTCTGTATTTGGCTACCAGATGCGTTTTGACCTTAGTAAGGGGTTCCCCTTGGTGACCACCAAGAAGTGCCATCTGCGCTCCATCATCCATGAGCTGCTTTGGTTCCTGAAAGGGGACACCAATGTTGCCTATCTGCGTGAAAACAAAGTGACGATTTGGGATGAGTGGGCCGATGAGGCCGGTAATCTGGGGCCGGTTTACGGCGCTCAGTGGCGCAGTTGGCCAACGCCCGATGGTGGTCATATCGATCAGATCACTCAGGTGATAGAGCAGATCAAGGCGCAACCTGACTCCAGACGTTTGATTGTCTCGGCCTGGAATGTCTCCGAGCTCGACAAGATGGCGCTGGCACCTTGTCATGCCTTCTTCCAGTTTTATGTAGCCGATGGCAAGTTGTCCTGTCAGCTGTATCAGCGCAGCTGTGATGTGTTCCTGGGACTGCCGTTCAATATCGCCAGCTACGCCTTGTTGACCATGATGGTAGCGCAGCAGTGTGATCTTGAATTGGGCGATTTTGTTTGGACCGGCGGTGATACCCACCTTTACTCCAATCATATGGAGCAAACGGCGCTGCAACTCAGCCGTGAGCCCAAGCCTTTGCCGCAAATGAAAATAACCCGTAAACCCGAGTCAATTTTTGACTACCGATTCGAAGATTTCGAGTTGTCCGGTTACGATCCTCATCCTCATATTAAGGCGCCTGTCGCTATCTAAACCGGGTTTTTCGTGGAATACTTCGCATATCTCGAGGTATTCCTCAGAAACTTTCGATTATACTTACTTAAATCCATCTACTACACTCAAATCAATTATGTTTTTGGGAGTTTAGTATGGAAAAGGCACTTCGGAATTTCCTGAGCCAGGAATCTGCCGGCGGTATTTTGTTATTGATTGCTGTAGCTTTGGCTATGGTCCTGGCTAATTCACCGCTTTCCGGCCTCTATCAAGGTTTTTTGGATACCCCGATGCAGTTGCGTCTCGGGGCCCTGGATATCAACAAGCCCTTGCTGCTGTGGATCAACGATGGTCTGATGGCGCTGTTCTTTCTGTTGATTGGTCTGGAAGTCAAACGTGAGCTGCTGGAGGGGGCGCTGTCCAGTGTTTCCAAGGCATCTCTGCCAACCTTTGCCGCTATAGGTGGTATGGTTGTTCCGGCCGCTATCTATCTGCTGTTCAATGCCAATGATCCTGTGACTCAGGGGGGCTGGGCGATTCCGGCCGCGACTGATATCGCCTTTGCGCTGGGGATCATGGCACTTTTGGGTAACCGGGTTCCCGTGGCGCTCAAGGTGTTTTTGCTGGCGCTGGCAATCATAGATGACCTGGGTGTAATCGTTATTATTGCGCTGTTCTATAGCAGTGATCTATCCATGATCAGCCTCTTGATTGCCGCCGCTGCCGTCATAGGTTTGGTTACCTTGAACCGCCGCGGTGTGACCGCGCTTGGAGCCTATGGCGTACTGGGGGCCATTCTCTGGGTCGCCGTACTCAAGTCCGGGGTTCATGCCACTTTGGCCGGGGTGATCATCGCCTTCTGTATTCCGCTGCGCGACAAGCAAGGTGGTTCACCGTCCGAGCACCTGGAGCATGCGCTGCACCCCTGGAGCACCTTCCTGATCCTGCCGGTATTCGCCTTTGCCAACGCCGGGGTAGCCTTGGGGGGCATGTCGCTGGAAAGCCTGGTATCGCCTGTACCTCTGGGTATTGCATTGGGTCTGTTGCTCGGTAAGCCGATTGGTGTGGTGTTGTTCAGTTTTATTGCGGTTAAGTTGCGTCTGGCTGAGTTGCCTGAGGGCATTGCCTGGCGCCATATCATGCCTGTGGCTGTGATGTGCGGTATAGGATTTACCATGTCGATGTTTATTGCCTCTCTGGCATTTGAGCATGGTGGCGTTGTCTATAGCGATTTGGCCAGGTTGGGGATCCTGATCGGATCTATGTTGGCGGCAGTCGTGGGCTATTTCTGGCTGTCAAAAGTGTTACCTGAAAAAGGAGAAAAGGAATGAAAACAAGCATAATGGCCGGACTCATTCTGGCGGGCTTAGCCCCTTTGGCTCAGGCGTCACAGATAGAAGCCTGTATTGCAGACAAGGAAGCAGCCCTGTGTCAGAGTTACCTCGAAGGCGTTGTTGATGGTGCCCTCATGTATAAGCCACAAGCGGTAGGCGCTCGCCTGGACAGCAACGGCTATGAAGCCCGCGCCCTTAAGTATCGGGGAGGAAAGCGCTTTCAGGAAGCCAATCGCAAGTATTGCCTGGACAGGATCCCGGATAGGGATCAACTGGTACAGGGTATCAGCGAAGCCTTTGAAAGCGGTGAGGTCAAGGATATAGATACACTACAGCTTGCCGTAAATAATTTGCTGGACTGTCAGCGTTTGAAGTAAGGAGTCGGGGCAGCCTATGTCTCATTTGAACTACAACCACCTGTATTATTTTTGGATGGTGCATAAGCAAGGCTCAGTGACCAAGGCTGCCGAGACACTCTGTTTAACTCCCCAAACCATTACCGGCCAGATAAGGACGCTGGAAGAAAGGCTCAAGGGGAGTCTGTTCAAGCGGGTGGGGCGCAACCTGGCCCCTACTGAATTGGGCGAGCTGGTGTTTCGTTACGCCGACAAAATGTTCAGCCTCTCTTATGAGATGCTTGATGTGCTCAACTATCGCAAGGATGAATCCATCCTGTTTGAGGTGGGTATTGCCGATGCTCTCTCCAAGGCGTTGGCCAGTCGGGTGCTGATGTCGGTGATCCCGGCCAACAGTTCCATGCACCTGGCCTGTTATGAGGCAACCCACGAAAGCCTGATGGCCAGGCTCAGGGAGCATAAACTGGATATGATACTGTCGGACTGCGCCGGTGAGTCTCTCAAGTATCCGGAAATTCTCTCCAAGAAGTTGGGGGAGTGCGGTATTGCCTTCTTCTCGGCGCAGGAGTTTAAAAGTGGCTTTCCCGAGTGTCTGGAAGAGGGGCCCTTGCTGATCCCCAGCCGGCGTACTTCTCTGGGCCAGCAACTCTATCGCTGGTTTGATGAGAAACGCCTTAATGTCAAGATTCTCGGTGAGTTTGACGATGCGGCTATGATGAAGGCCTTTGGCTATTTCCGTAAGGGGATATTTGTCGCCCCCTCCATCTATCAGCAAGATATTCTCGAGCACAACATACGTCTGCTCGGTGAAACCATGGAGATCAAAGAGGAATATCATGTGATGTTCGCCGAGCGGATGATCCAGCATCCGGCGGTGCAGCGCTTGCTGGAAACCGATTTTGGTGACTTGTTCGCCGGTCGTGACCTTCAGGTGCAGCAGTTCTGATACGGGTGGATGATTAAGGCGGATATTCGACAGCGCAGACGCCAGAATGTAAACTTGCGACAAAATTCTTGATTGGAGCATGATAGGTGTCTGACTTGATGAGTACCCCCAGAGTTAAGTGGGCATGTCGCCGTGGTATGCTGGAGCTTGATGTACTGTTTCAACCCTTTGTGGAACAGCATTACGAGACTCTGAGCCCTGAGGATAAGGCCTTATTTGTTCGTCTGCTTGAGTGTGAAGATCCTGAGCTCTTTGCCTGGTTTATGGGGCATGAGCAATGTCCGGATCCGCAACTGGCACAGATGGTAGTGCGCGTTCGTGGCCGGGCAGCGCCATAGGTTTCAACTCAGTTCTTCCTTCAGCCAGTATCTGAGTCTGACGGTGCTGGCTGCTATTTGCCTGAGCAGCTTTCTTGCCTGGCCGGCGCTGGATTATCCTTTCTATTTATTGTTCAAATACCTATGTTTACTGCTAATGCTGGCAGGCTTTGGCCTTGCGCTGTGGCGTTTGCGCTGCTGGCAACTCTGTTTCTGGCTTAATGAATTGGGTGAAGGACAGTTCGAACCCGGTTCGAGTTTCGAACTTAGTGGCAGACCTTGGGTCAGCCCCTTTGTGGTGACTTTTACCTATCAGGGGGAGGATAACTACGGGCGTTGCTGGCTGTTTGCCGATATGTTTGACGACACAGACTATCGTCACCTGTGTCGTCTATTGTTGCAGCGCTCAAAGTCCGCTAACTGAACTCATTCCCGCCCAAGTTATTCAGGTTGCAGAATGGTCGGCTGCGGATTCTCCAGTTTCTGCGGATGATCGATATTACAGTGCAGGCCGCGGCTTTCCTTGCGGGCCATGGCGCAGCGGATGATCAACTCGGCCACTTGCACCAGGTTGCGCAATTCCAGCAGGTTGTTGCTGACGTGGAAGTTGCTGTAATACTCCTGGATCTCCTGTTGCAGCATGGCGCAGCGGCGCAGGGCACGCTCCAAACGCTTGTCTGAGCGCACAATCCCCACATAGTCCCACATAAAGAGTCTCAGCTCGTGCCAGTTGTGGGCAATAACCACTTCTTCATCCGAGTTACATACTTGGCTTTCATCCCAGGCCGGGATATTGCCGGGCATGGCAATTTTACCTAGCTGGCTTTGAATATCGGTCGAAGCGGCGCGGGCGAATACCAGACACTCCAGCAAGGAGTTACTCGCCAGGCGGTTGGCACCGTGCAGTCCGGTATAAGCCACCTCACCTATGGCATAGAGGCCATTGAGATCTGTCTGACCGTGAAAATCTGTCATTACCCCGCCGCAGGTATAGTGAGCGGCAGGCACCACAGGGATAGGTTCCTTGGTGATATCTATCCCTAAGTCCAGGCAGCGCTGGTAAATGGTGGGGAAATGCTTGATGACAAATTCCGGGTCCTTGTGGCTGATATCCAGATAGACGCAATCGGCACCGAGGCGCTTCATTTCATAGTCTATGGCCCTGGCTACTATGTCTCTGGGCGCCAGTTCGGCGCGTTCATCAAAGTCAGGCATAAAGCGACTGCCATCGGGACGGCGCAGATAGGCGCCTTCACCACGCAAAGCTTCTGTCAGCAGGAAATTGCGGGCATCTGAATGATATAGACAGGTTGGGTGGAACTGATTGAATTCCATGTTGGCCACCCGGCAACCGGCACGCCAGGCCATGGCAATACCATCGCCACTGGCGATATCCGGGTTTGAGGTGTACTGGTAAACCTTGGAACTGCCGCCGGTCGCCAGGGCGACAAACTTGGCCTTGATGGTTTCAACCTGCTCAAGGTTACGGTTCCAGACATAGGCGCCCAATACCCGGTTGCCCGGACGGCCCAGTTTACGGGTGGTGATCAAATCTATGGCGTTGTAACGCTCAAGTACCAGAATATTGGGGTGTGCCTGGGCCATCTCCTGCAGTGTGGTCTGTACCTCTTTGCCGGTGGCATCGGCGGCGTGCAGAATACGCCTGTGGCTGTGGCCGCCTTCGCGGGTTAGATGGTAGGCGCTGTCATTGATGCTGCCATCGGGATTTTCTTCCTTATCGAAGGCAACACCGCATTCAATCAGCCATTGCATGGCGGCGCGGGCATTTTCGGCGGTGTAGGTTACCACGGCTTCATCACAGAGTCCGGCGCCGGCGACCAAGGTGTCGGCCACATGGGATTCTATGGTATCCTCCTCGTCGAAAACCGAGGCTATGCCCCCTTGGGCATAATAGGTTGAGCCTTCGTTGAGAGGACCTTTGGAGAGTAAAATGACTTTGGTTTTTTCAGCCAGGTGAAGGGCGAGAGTCAAGCCCGCTGCACCACTGCCTATGACCAGGACGTCAGATTGGTGTTCAACTACTTGTTTCATCGGGTATCATGAGATGTGACTGGGGGTTCGGTTATGGTAAACCAACTCGCAAGGGATGGATACAACCCAGCTCAGGATATTCACAGTACATTTTTTGCAAAACATCAGAACTTTTTCGAAGCACGCTAGTCTACATAAGTGAATATGATTCGAGCGACTGAGAAATCAGCATTATAAGATTTGGGAGAAGTCGGCTCGGATGAGTGGACAAACAAGTGATCAACAACTGGTTGAGCGCGTACAACGTGGCGATAAAAACGCTTTTAACCTGCTGGTGCAAAAGTACCAGAGTAAGGTCATCAACCTGATATCCCGTTATGTACGGAATCAGGCCGATGTAGCAGACGTGGCGCAAGAGGCTTTTATTAAGGCTTATCGGGCGTTACCTAATTTCCGCGGTGAGAGTGCCTTTTATACCTGGTTGTACCGAATAGCAGTAAATACGGCCAAGAATCATCTGGTGTCACAGGGGCGCAGAACACCTGCGAACGATGTTGATGCCGATGAAGCCGAATTTTACGATGGCAGTGATGCCCTGAAAGAGTTCGCCTCTCCTGAGCGGTTGATGCTTTCAGACGAGATAAAGAAGACTGTCTTCGACACTCTCGAATCGCTGCCGGAAGAGTTAAAGATGGCTATCTCCTTGCGTGAGCTTGATGGTATGAGCTACGAGGATATTGCCAATGTGATGGATTGCCCTGTAGGTACTGTGAGATCCCGTATCTTTCGTGCCCGGGAAGCCATAGACAAGAAGCTCCAGCCTTTGCTGGAAAGATGATCCTTTAATAGAGACAGGTGAGTAATGGATAAATTAGGTCAGGAGTGGGTTTCTGCGGCAGTGGACGGCGAAACCGACGCTCAGACGCTGGCAGAACTGGCTGGTGACACTGCTTCTCACGACAAGTGGCGTAACTATCATCTTATCGGTGATGCCATGCGTGGCGAGTTACCTTCCGCTATCCCCTTGGATCTGTCCGCCAGTATTGCGGCCGCTATCGACAAGGAGCCGGCGATTGTCGCACCTGTCACCTCAACCCAGGTATCTGTGGCCGATGAGCCTCAGCGTCAGATTGCCAGCGGTGCTAGAGTGATCCCCATGTTCAAGCAGTTTGGCCAGTATGCGATTGCCGCCACCGTTGCCATGGTTGCCATTGTTGGTGTTCAGAACTACAACCAGACTCCCGAAAGCCAGGATCCTGCATCCCCTGTGCTTATTACCCGTCCTTTGGTGGGCAGCGCCTCACCCGTTAGTCTGCAAACCGGGCCGGTTCAGCAGCCACAGGGCTATACCAATGAGCAGTTGATTGAGCAACGCCGCAGGATCAACAGCTATATTCAGGATCATATGTTGCAACAGAGATTGAATGCCGGTGTGGTTATGGATAACAATAATGAGGTCGTTCCTGTTCCTATGAATCGTTAAGGAAATCTCTTGCGCCTTTTCCTCCTGGCCATTCTGGCCTTTGCAGTACCTGCCTTAGCGCAGGATGATATGTCCGCCAAAGCCTGGCTTGAAAAAATGAGTCAGGCTCTGCGCGAAAAAGAATACAAGATTTCTCTCATCCAACTTCAGGCCGATAATATTCGGCCTTTGGTATACCTGCACGGTAAAGTCAACGGCGAGGAAGTTGCCTTTCTCGAACACCTCAATGGTCCGCCAAAGAATGCCGTTCGTGTCGGCAATACAGTGACCTTTATCGAACACGAACAGCCCGCCTACAGCATCAAAGCCAAGCGTATTCAAGGGGTGATGCCGGCAGCCTTCTTCGGTGACAGTGGCGACCTCGAAGCCGGGTACCAACTGGTGCTGGGTGGCCGCAGCCGTATTGCCGGACGTCCCGGACAGATGGTTCGCATTTTACCCAATGATGAATATCGCTATGGTTTCCAGGTGTGGATGGATATGGAAACCTTCCTGCCGCTGCGCTATGACATGCTGAATCAGGACAAGCAGTTGTTGGAGCAGCTGTTGGTCATTGAATTGATAGAACTGCAGGAAACCGCACCTCTGCTGGTGGAGGCCTACAAGCAGGAATGGCCGGCGGTGATGAATCCATCAGAGCGGGAAGATGGCCAGAACTGGCAATTTGATTGGCTGCCGCCCGGTTTTCAGGTGGTGGTTCGCGATCATCATCGCCTGATAGGCAGTCATGAGCCGGTGGAATACATTGCCCTCACCGATGGCCTCAGCAATATCTCCGTCTACGTTGCCCGCGCCGGTGATGCGCCCATGCCGGAAGAACTGATGACCCGTAATGGCCTTTCCATGGCGGCTGACCGAGTCGGTAATCTGGAAGTGGTTGCAGTCGGTAAGGTGCCGACACAAACGCTTATCCGTATCGCTTCGGGCCTAAGGCTGGAGTGAGGACTGGGTTATGATGGAACAGGTGGCTAAGGTCATAGGTACAGACAATGATGGTTGGGTCAAGGTGCAGGTGGAGTTGAAGAGTGCCTGCAATCACTGTTCCAGCAGCGAATCCTGCGGCACTTCGGCAGTTGCCAAGGCGTTTGGCAGTCGGTTGCAGGAGTTTTCCCTGCCCAGCACTGAAACTTATCCCGAAGGCACTTTGCTGCGTTTGGGCTTGCCGGAAAGCGTAGTGCTCAAGGCGGCTCTGCTGGTTTACATGCTGCCTTTGGCCGGGTTGTTTATGGGCGGGTTATTGGGGCGCTTTGTTGCCTCGCTCGCCGGGTTCAGTACAGATGGCGGTGCCATATCCATGGCGATCGCCTTTGCCTTGCTGGCTTGGCAACTGGGCAAGTCTCAGGCACGCAGGATTGAAAACCGGGCTCAACCCGTCATTCTCGCCAATCTTGGCCAAGCCATGGAGAGCGCTTCAGAAACTCACTGCCACTAATCCTGTCCTTCCCACAAAGGCTCAAAGTGTGAATCTAATTGGTATTGGCCCAGCAATCGGGTACAATTTCGCACCTTTGAGCACAGTCTCCCATTAGAATTTAGTCATTGCAGCATAATGAAACATATTAGAAACTTTTCGATTATTGCCCATATCGACCATGGCAAATCTACCCTCTCAGATCGCCTGATCCAGGTTTGTGGCGGCTTAACCGACCGTGAAATGGCTGCTCAGGTGCTGGATTCAATGGATCTGGAGCGCGAACGCGGTATCACCATCAAGGCCCAGAGCGTTACACTCGACTATAAGGCAAAAGACGGTGAAACTTATCAGCTGAACTTCATCGATACCCCAGGGCACGTTGACTTCTCCTATGAAGTTTCCCGCTCGCTGGCGGCTTGTGAAGGAGCCTTGCTGGTGGTTGATGCCGGTCAAGGGGTTGAGGCCCAGACACTGGCGAACTGTTATACCGCGCTGGAAATGGATCTGGACGTCGTTCCTGTACTCAACAAGATTGACCTGCCTCAGGCTGAGCCAGAGCGGGTTGCGGCCGAGATTGAAGACATAGTCGGCATTGAAGCTAAAGACGCTGTACGTTGCTCTGCCAAGACTGGTGTTGGCATAGACGAAGTGCTGGAAACCATAGTGGCACAAATTCCTCCACCGGAAGGTGATCCGGAAGGGCCGCTGCAGGCTCTGATCGTCGACTCCTGGTTCGACAGCTACCAAGGGGTTGTGTCTCTGGTGCGGATCAAGAACGGCGTGCTCAAGAAGGGCGATAAGTTCAAGGTCATGAGCACAGGCCAGACTTACAACGCCGACAAGGTGGGGATCTTCACACCCAAGCAGACAGAAAAAACTGAACTGAGAACCGGTGAAGTAGGCTTTATCATCGCCGGTATCAAAGAGATCCACGGGGCCCCTGTGGGGGATACACTGACCCATGCCAAACACGGTGCAGACAAGCCTCTGCCTGGCTTCAAGAAAGTGAAGCCTCAGGTATACGCGGGTGTGTTCCCCATCTCTACCGACGACTATGAAAGCTTCCGTGATGCGCTGAATAAGTTGAGCCTTAACGATGCTTCACTGCAGTTTGAGCCGGAAAACTCCACCGCCTTGGGCTTTGGTTTCCGTATCGGTTATCTGGGACTCCTGCACATGGAGATCATCCAGGAACGATTGGAGCGGGAATACGACCTGGATCTGATCACCACGGCACCGACTGTGGAATATGAAGTTGAACTGACCAATGGCGATGTTGTCTATGTGGATAACCCATCCGAGTTGCCGGCACTCAACTATATCGAAGAGATGCGTGAGCCTATCGTCGAAGCCAATATTCTGGTGCCCAAAGATTATCTGGGTAACGTGATCACCCTCTGTGTTGAAAAGCGCGGTGTACAGAAGAATATGGTTTACCACGGCAACCAGGTAGCACTGACCTATCATATTCCGGCGGCCGAAGTCGTGATGGACTTCTTTGACAGGCTTAAGTCCACCAGTCGTGGCTATGCTTCGCTCGAGTACAACTTTGTCTACTTCCAGGCGGCCGACATGGTGCGTTTGGATGTGTTGATCAACGGCGACAGAGTCGATGCACTGGCGATGATTATCCACAGGGGCAACATACGCCACCGTGGTATCGCCCTGGTGGAGAAGATGAAAGAGCTGATCCCGCGGCAGATGTTTGATATTGCAATCCAAGCCGCGGTGGGCAGTCAAATTGTGGCCCGTTCAACCGTGAAAGCACTGCGTAAAGACGTAACCGCCAAATGTTACGGTGGTGACGTTTCCCGGAAGAAGAAACTGCTGCAGAAGCAGAAAGAAGGTAAGAAACGGATGAAGCAGCTCGGTAACGTGGAAGTTCCACAGGAAGCCTTCCTGGCGGTATTGAAACTGAACGAGTGATCCTGTGGCGCCACGGCGCCCTGGATAGCAACATCTCATTTGCGCCGCATTTTGCGGCGCTTTAGTTAGTTTAAGGGGAGACCTGTCCCTGGAACGGCAAATATGGGTAAACTAACAAGGAAGGTGCGAATAAGTCCCATGTGTGCTCTGCGTCGGCTTACAGGCCAGGATGCAAGGCGTGGTTCGCAGCAAATGGCCCTAGTCCTTTGCAAGAAGCACAACACAGCAGGCAGGCTTGTAAGCCACGCCCTTCGGGGCTTGCACAGCAACCGGCTCTCTGCGTTATCCGCCTTTGGCAGGCCCCGGCATGCCTTCAGTCAGATGCCTTGAACGCCAATTGCTGTGTAAGCCAGAGTGCCACGAGGACTTGTTCGCACCTTCCCTAAAGCTGACAAGACTTATTCCAATTTAATACAAGGCAGGAGTTAAATAACCAATGGCAGCCTATTTTTCCATTATTCTGGTGCTGGTGACCTTGGTCAGTGGCCTTATCTGGGCGCTAGATGCCTTTGTGCTGGCCCCCAAGCGTCAGGCTAAACTGGCACTGGCTCAAGCGCAAAATGGCACCTTGACCGATGAAGTCACTGAAAAAATTATCCAGGAGCCAGGTTATGTGGAAACCTCCAAGTCCATTTTCCCTGTGATAGCCTTTGTGCTAATCCTGAGATCTTTTTTGTACGAGCCGTTTCAGATCCCTTCCGGCTCCATGATGCCAACCTTGCTGGTGGGTGACTTCATTCTGGTGGAAAAATTCAGCTATGGCCTGAAAGATCCTGTATGGCGCAGCAAGCTGGTGGAAACCGGCGAGCCGGAGCGCGGCGATATCATAGTATTCAAATACCCTAAAGATGAGCGGGTCGATTACATCAAGCGGGTTATCGGTTTGCCAGGCGATAAGATCATCTATCGCAACAAGGAACTCTATATTCAGGAAGCCTGTAAAGAGCAACAACCTTGTCCAGGTCCTAAACTGGTATTGAGAGCACCGGTCAATAAAGGCGAATTCCAGGATGACGGCGTGGATCTGCTGCGTTTTCGCGAGCAACTGGGTGAGGTGACACACGATATTCTGATCAACCCGGCCCGCCCTGAGCCATCGGCCTTCTATTACCGTGAGCCAGGCTTTGCTCAAGGCGAGTTTGTCGTACCTGAAGGCCACTATTTTGCCATGGGTGATAACCGCGACAACAGTACCGACAGCCGTTTCTGGGGCTTTGTGCCTGAAGCCAACCTGGTGGGTAAGGCTGTGGCAATCTGGATAAGCTTTGAGTTTGAGCGCCAGCCTCAGGATTGGTTACCTACCTGGGTGCCAAGCGGTGTGCGTTTTGAACGTGTAGGTGGTTTGAAGTGAGAGAACCTGTGAAGAATTTTGCCCGTCTGTGTCGTACTCTGGGGTATGAATTCAATAACATGGCGCTGCTGGAGCAGGCCATGACTCACAGAAGTGCGGCCAACAAGCATAACGAGCGGTTGGAATTTCTCGGTGACTCTATCCTGTCGATAGTGATTTCCGATGCCCTGTATCATCAGTTCCCCAAGGCGACCGAAGGCGATCTCAGCCGGATGCGTGCCACCTTGGTGCGCGGTGACACCCTGGCACAAATCGCCAAGGAGTTTAAGCTGGGTGACTATCTGACCCTGGGCCCGGGCGAACTCAAGAGCGGCGGGTTTCGCCGCGAATCCATTCTCGCCGATGCGGTGGAGGCCATCATAGGTGCCATCTACCTGGACTCAGATCTGGAAACCTGTCGACCACTGCTCTTGGGCTGGTACCAGCAGCGACTGAAGGCGATTCAACCCGGGGTCAGCCAGAAAGATGCCAAGACCCAGTTGCAGGAGTACCTGCAGGGCTATAAGAAACCTCTGCCTGAGTATAAAGTGGTGGCGGTTTCCGGCGAGGCGCACGATCAGACCTTTACCGTAGAATGTCGTATCGAAGAGCTGGCTCAAGCCGTATCCGGCACCGGCAGTTCACGCAGAAAAGCCGAGCAGCAAGCCGCTGCTGGGATATTGGAGTTACTGAAAAAATGAGTAAGACCCCAGAGGTACCGGCCCAGGAGCCGAGCCTGGATGAACTGCTGGCCAAGATGAACCAGCAGTCACCGACACCCGCCTATGATGTTACCTACTGCGGTATGGTGGCCATAGTCGGTCGCCCCAATGTCGGCAAGTCCACCTTGCTCAACCGTTTGCTCGGCCAAAAGGTGAGTATCACCTCCCGTAAGCCGCAAACCACCCGCCACAGGATCATGGGGATCCACACCGAAGGCCCATCGCAGATAGTCTTTATCGACACCCCTGGACTACACATAGAGGAAAAGCGCGCCATCAACCGTTTGATGAACCGCGCTGCCGCCAGCTCGCTGGCCGATGTCTGCATGGTGATCTTTGTGGTCGATGGTCTCAACTGGACCGCCGATGACGAAATGGTGCTCAATAAACTGCGTCATGGCGGCAGTGAGCGCAAGACAGTGCTGGCGGTGAACAAGGTTGACTATATCAAGGATAAGGAGACACTGTTTCCGCACCTGGAAGCCCTGGGACAGAAGTATGCCTTCGATGAAATTGTGCCTATCTCTGCCAAGTCGGGTACCAACGTTGGCCGCTTGATGTCGCTGGCGAAAGAGTCACTGCCCGAGAGCGTGCACTATTTCCCGGAAGACTATATTACCGACCGTTCACAACGCTTTATGGCCTCTGAAATCGTCCGTGAAAAACTGATGCGTTTTCTCGGTGATGAACTGCCTTATGATGCCACGGTGGAAATCGAGCAGTTCAAGATGATGGAGAATGGCGTCTATCAGATCAATGCGCTTATTCTGGTTGAACGCGACGGCCAGAAACGCATGGTGATCGGCAAGAAGGGCGAGCGGATCCGCACTATCGCCACTGAGGCCCGCAAGGACATGGAGCAGTTATTTGATAACAAAGTGTTCCTGGAAGTCTGGGTCAAGGTGAAGTCGGGCTGGGCCGATGATGAACGTGCCCTTCGCAGCCTGGGTTACGGCGAAGACTGAGGCCGACTATGCTGCGAGGCTATGTGCTGCACGCCCGGCCCTATCGGGAATCCAGCATGTTGTTGAACCTGCTGGTGGATGGCCTTGGTCGGGTCGACGCCGTTGCCAGAGTCGGCAGTGGCAAGCGCTCGATAAAGAGCATAGTGCAGCCGTTTCAGCCGCTGCTGTTCCAACTGAGTGGCCGCAGCGACCTCAGAACCCTTACTCAAATTGAGAGTGCGTCCCCGGCAGTGCCCCTGTCCGGGGACGCTTTATATGCGGCCATGTACCTCAATGAACTCTTGGTGCGGGTACTGGGCAACCACCAGAGTGGCGAAGCGCTGTTTTTCAGTTATCATCAGAGCCTGCTGGCGCTGGCCAAGGGCTTTGAGCAGACAACACTGCGCTATTTCGAGCTCAGACTCTTATCCGAGCTTGGCTGCATGCCCTCATTGGTGAAGGATGCTGATGGCGCCGATATCCAAGCCGATGGCTGCTACAGATTTATTCCCGAACAGGGGTTCATCCCCTTTATTAGTGATGCCAAGCGGCAAGAGGCGCTGCCGGGAAGCACTCTATTGGCATTGGCAGAAAACCGCCTTCAGCAAGAGGATTGGCAAGCCGCCAAAGTCTTGACCCGGCAATTGCTCCGGCCACTGCTCGGTGATAAGCCACTGCTCAGCAGGCAGTTGTTTGCCCGCCGGGGGGGAAATTCGCCAAGGGCCCCACAGCCGTCCAGTCGAGGAGAGAAATGAGCTCTTCAGCCCGCTTTTTTCAAATGCTGCCGTTACAATGGGCAGAGAATAGAAACTGCTTTTATACCGCCGAACAGGCTGGTGCATTCCAGGAATTATCAAGGAGTTAAAGATGAATCGAATCTTGTTAGGGGTGAACATAGATCATATCGCCACCTTGCGGCAGGTGCGTGGTACCCATTACCCGGATCCTGTGCATGCAGCGGCCGTGGCCGAGCACGCGGGCGCCGAGGGGATCACTATCCATCTGCGTGAAGACAGACGCCACATAGTGGATCGCGATGTCTATCTGCTGGCCAAGACGCTCAAGACCCGGATGAATCTGGAAATGGCGGTGACCGAAGAGATGCTGGATATCGCCTGTGAGGTTAAGCCTGTCTATGTATGTCTGGTGCCGGAGAAACGTGAAGAGCTTACTACAGAGGGCGGCTTGGACGTTGCCGGTCAGCAGCCGAAAATCGCCGCGGCGGTTAAACGTCTGGCCGAGCAGGGCATTAAGGTATCACTCTTTATCGATGCCAACCGCGAGCAGATAGATGCCGCCGTAGCCGTGGGGGCGCCCGTGATAGAAATTCATACCGGCCGCTACGCCGACGCCCATAGCGCCGAAGAGGAGAGCGAGGAGTTGGCCCGTATCACGGAAATGGCTGCCTATGCTCATGGCAAGGGCCTGGTGGTCAACGCAGGGCACGGGTTGCACTATCACAATGTGAAGCCGATAGCTGCCATCCCTGAGTTGCATGAGCTGAATATCGGCCACGCCATCATAGCCAGGGCGGCGATAGACGGCCTGGACAAGGCGGTCAGAGATATGAAGCAACTCATGCTGGAAGGTCGCAGAGGCGAGTAATGGCTGTGCTGGGACTGGGAACCGACATAGTGGAAATCGCCCGCATTGAGGCTCAGTTGGAGCGGGGCGGAGATAGGCTGGCCAAACGGGTGCTGACCGAGGCCGAATATGCCCGCTTTCAGACGCTGAGCGAACCGGCGCGATTTCTGGCCAAGCGCTTTGCGGCCAAGGAAGCGGCTGCCAAGGCGCTGGGAACCGGAATAGGCCGTGGAGTCTCGTTTCAGCATATTCATATCAGCAATAATGCCGATGGTGCGCCCCAGCTTGAATTCAGTGATGGCGCGCACCAGCGCCTGGAAACACTGGGCGCCAAGCGGGCACTGCTGTCCATTGCCGATGAACGTCACTATGCGGTGGCGACTGTAATCTTAAGTGACTAACATAACTAAGTCTTGCCTGGTACTGAGGGCCTTGTCCAAGTCGTCAGACTGGCTGTTTGTCAGGTTTGTCAAAGTACAGTTTGTCAAAGCATGAGAGGAGCCGAGAGGCTCCTTTTTTTATGGCGTTGTCACTGGTTAATTGTTGCGGTACTCTCAAACCATCAGGTGTATTAATCGCATCTGAGTACAGGCACTTATCTGAAGCTCAAGTATATGGGCCTGCACCGGAATCAAATAGACACTCGAGGTCCCTGCTTGGCGGGAGGAGAATAATAACAAAACCAAGGAGAGCGTCATGAAGTCGGCTGTTGAACAGTTGTCCACTTATAAGAGTGTGCATCTGAACCCTACCAATATCAAAACTCATTTTATCGGTATCCCATTGATTATCTGGTCAGTATTTTTAATGCTGTCGTTGTGGCGCCTGCCTTTTTCAAGTGGCACTCTCAGCGTCGCCATGTTGCTGGCTGTTGGGGTGATGCTTTATTACATCAAGCTGCATTGGCGTTTGGCGCTGGGACTGGCACTGTTTATCCTGCCGGTGATTCTGACAACCGAATGGCTCTATACCCTGAGCTATGCCAGTATTTGGTTGGGCATAACGGTTTTTGTCATAGGTTGGATATTCCAGTTTATTGGCCACAAGTATGAAAAGGCCAAACCGGCTTTTATCGATGATCTTAACCAACTGCTTATTGGCCCCTTTTTCCTGATGGCCGAAGTGTTTTTTATGCTGGGGCTGGAAGGTGAGTTGGATAACACCATCACCGCGATAGCCCGGGACAAACGCCGGGCACTGGAAGCCGCCAAAAGGGCAGCCAATACTGCCCAATGACTCAGCTCAAAGTTGGTTGAGTTTCAGGATGGGCGATAAAACTGCGGCATGATCCGCACTGTCTTGATCATGTTGTCGGCCACTTCCACCACTTCCATCGGGTAACCCGCGAGCCTCAGGCTGGTATTGGCCTGGGGTATCTCTTCCAGATATTCCAGAATCAAACCATTGAGGGTCTTGGGGCCGTCGGTGGGGAAGTCCCATTCCATCTCTTTGTTGAGATCGCGGATATTGATGGTGGCATCGATCAGAAAGCTGCCATCCTGCTGCGGGGTAATATCTTCGCTGGGAGTAGTGACCATGGAAGTGGTAAAGTCACCGACGATTTCCTCAAGAATATCTTCCAGCGTCACCAATCCTTGAATATCACCGTATTCATCCACCACCAGGCCTATGCGTTCCTTATTGTGCTGGAAGTTGGCCAATTGCACGTTGAGCGGTGTGCCCTCGGGAATAAAGTACAGCTCTTTCACGGCTCTAAGTAGCGAGGATTTACTGAACTGCTCCTTGGACTGCAGTCTCAAGGCATCACGCAGATGCACAAAACCCACGGCATCATCTATGTTGTCACGATACAAGAGTACCCGGGTATGCGGGCTCTGAATAACCTGCTTGTTGATACTCTTGAAGTCATCATTGATATTGATGGCATAGAGCTCGGAGCGGGGCACCATGATGTCTTCCACTGTAACCTTTTCCAGATCCAGAATCGATAACAGCATCTCCTGGTGGCGTCTTGGGATCAGGGCCCCGGCTTCATGTACTACTGTGCGCAGCTCTTCCTGGCTCAGGGCATCATCGGCACGGATGGAGCGTATTCCCATCAGCCTGAGAATAAAGGAGGTGATAATATTGACGCTCTTGACCAGAGGCGAAAACAGCCACAGCAACCACTTGAGTACCAGGCTGGAGGGGAAGGCGATACGTTCGGGGTGCAGCGCAGCCACAGTTTTGGGCGTCACTTCGGCAAATACCAATACCACAAGTGTCAGTACCCCGGTGGCTATGGCCAATCCCAAGTCGCCCCAGAGTCGAATCCCTAAAATAGTGGCGATTGAGGAGGCCAGGATATTGACCAGGTTGTTGCCTATGAGGATCAGGCCTATGAGCCTATCGGGGCGGTCCAGCAACTTAATGGCGCGTCTGGCGCCCTTGTGACCATTATTGGCCAGATGACGTAACCTGTAGCGGTTTAGGGTCATCATGGCGGTTTCCGAACCGGAAAAATACGCCGAAATCAGGATTAACAGCAGTAGAATTATCAGGAGTATGCCGGTCGATATATCGTCCAAAAAGGGGCCCCGTCAGGAATAGCGAAAGTTAGTAAATACTGGCAATTGGATGGAGTGTCAAGTCAGGCAAAGGTCTAGGCCTTGCCCGACTCGACTCAGATTAGCTCAGGATGAGCTCTTTGACGATGCGGGCGCCAAAGTAAGCCAGGGAGAGCAGGCTGGCGCCTGTCAAACTGTAGATCACCGCCGTGCGGATACGGCAACCCACGGTATATTGCTGCCACAACATGGCGATATAGACGAACCAAGCCAGAATGGAAAGTACCGCCTTGTGACCCTTGCCATCGGCAAACATATCATCAAGGAAGATAAAGCCGGTGGCGAGCGACAGACTCAGCAAAATCACCCCTATGATGATCAGGTGGTACAGCTGCTTTTCGACCGTCATCAGTGGCGGAATAGCCGGGCTCAACATCAGCTGCTTTTTCTTCAGCTTGTTCTGGATAACGGCCAGTTGGATGGCATAGAGTGCCGCTATCATCAAGGCACTGTAGGCCATCAGTGACAACACCACATGGACCAACACTTCGGGGTGCAGCTCAAAATGGGTAATGTATTTGGGCGGCAGCAGCCATAGCAGGGCTACGGATATCACAGAGCAGGCATACACAACAGGCACCAAGACTATGACCTTGATACGGGAAAGTACTAGAGTGAATGCTAGGGCGATGATCCAGTTCACCATGGATATCACATTGGTCAGGCTGAAGTTCTGGCCATCGGCGGTAAAGATTGCCTGGTACAGGGCTGCGGCGTGCAGTATCACACCCAAGGCGGCAAAACCGGCTACGGCACGGCGGTTGGGCCCCTCGGCATGAAATAAGCGGCTTGTCACTAATATCAGCGCTATGCTGTAGAAAAACATCGCGGCAGCAGAGAGAATGACCATCTGGGATTAACCTATCCTTATGTGTAATTGGCCTCTGTGGGCGGCATCGGAAAAACTTGTTTGCGTTAGAATAACATGAGCCGTCGGTAATTGGGCAGTGACCCAGACGACAAAATTATGCAGTTCCCGACAGTTAGTGCATAAAATACGGCAATTGGTTCCCACCCGCATTAGGGCAAAATGTTTATTTGCACCTTGATAAGCGTCTATTTAACCCCATCTTGAGAACAGGGCTGCATTAATACCCCGGCATAGTTATAATACGCCCCATCATTTTACATTCATAAACGGTATAGAACTGGACGATGTTTGAGAATCTCACCGACAGATTGTCCCGCACCCTGAAAAATATCAGTGGTCGGGGTCGCTTGACTGAAGAGAACGTGAAGGACACCCTGCGCGAAGTTCGTATGGCATTGCTGGAGGCCGATGTGGCCCTGCCTGTGGTGCGGGAATTTGTCAGCAGCGTCAAAGAACGTGCCGTTGGCCAGGAAGTGGCCAAGAGCCTGACCCCGGGCCAGGTGTTTGTCAAAATTGTCCAGAGTGAACTGGAAAAAGCCATGGGTGAGGCCAATGAGGCCCTCAACCTGGCCGCCCAGCCACCTGCCGTATTGATGATGGCGGGCCTGCAGGGCGCGGGTAAAACCACCAGTGTCGCCAAGCTGGGTAAGTTCCTGCGTACCAGACAGAAGAAGTCTGTGCTTGTGGTCAGTGCCGACGTATACCGTCCGGCGGCGATCAAGCAGCTGGAAACCCTGGCCAATGAAGTTGAAGTCGAATTTTTCCCATCGGACGTCAGCCAGAAACCGGTGGATATCGCCAATGATGCCATAGCTTACGCCAAGCGTAAGTTTATCGATGTAGTGATTCTGGATACCGCCGGTCGTCTGCATGTGGACGAGGCGATGATGGATGAGATCAAGGCGCTGCACGCTGCGGTCAAGCCGGTTGAAACCTTGTTTGTGGTCGATGCCATGACAGGTCAGGATGCGGCTAATACCGCCAAGGCCTTTAATGAAGCGCTGCCGCTGACCGGGGTGATCCTCACCAAGGTGGATGGTGATGCCAGAGGCGGTGCCGCCCTGTCCATTCGCCATATTACAGGTAAGCCCATTAAGTTCCTGGGTGTGGGTGAGAAGACTGATGCCCTTGAGCCTTTCCATCCTGACCGGGTCGCTTCCCGTATTCTGGGGATGGGAGACGTGTTGTCGCTCATCGAAGAAGTTGAGCGCGGTGTCGATAAGGAAAAAGCCCTTAAGCTGGCCTCTAAAGTGAAGTCCGGCGGCAGTTTTGACCTGGAAGACTTCCGTGAGCAGCTGCAACAGATGAAGAATATGGGCGGCATGATGGGGATGCTGGAAAAACTACCCGGTGTCGGTCAACTGCCTCCCGATGCTTTGGCGCAGGTGCAAAACGGTAAGCTCACAGGTCAGATGGAGGCTATTATTAACTCCATGACGCCAGATGAGCGTAAGCGCCCGGATATGATCAAGGGCTCGCGTAAACGCCGCATCGCCGCCGGTTCCGGCACTCAAATTCAGGATGTAAACCGCTTGCTGAAGCAGTTTACCCAGATGCAGAAAATGATGAAAAAAATGTCCGCCAAAGGCGGCATGCATAAGATGATGCGCGGTCTGGGAGGCATGTTGCCTCCGGGAATGAAATTCCCCGGTCGTTGATACCAAATGACCTTACCTGATGTTCTTAGCTATTGTCCCGCTTGGGATAAGCTGTGAATGGGCGTTGTAAAATTAGCCGGGATCGGTTGCATTCGCCCGAAAGTCAGGTAAAATCTTCCGGCTTTCTATCTGGGACTCTTCGCGAACACGGGGTTCCAGTTTTTATTTTTGCTGAAAAGCAAATCATTAGAGGATAAAGAACGCATGGTTACCATTCGTTTAGCTCGTGGTGGCGCGAAAAAGCGTCCATTTTACAACATCGTTGTTGCTGATAGCCGCAATGCCCGTGACGGTCGTTTCATCGAGCGTGTAGGTTTCTTCAACCCTCTGGCCAAAGGCCAGGAAGAAACTCTGCGCCTGGATCTGGACCGTGTTGAGCACTGGGTTTCAAACGGTGCTGCAACTACAGAACGCGTAGCAAAACTGATCAAAGACGCTCGTAAAGCAGCTGCTTAATAGCGTTTAAGGTATAGATTGATGAGCAGTAACCCACAGCCAATCGTGTTGGGCAAACTTGGTTCCAGCTATGGCATTAAAGGTTGGCTGAAAATCACCGCCTATACCGATTCTGTTGAAGGTATTTTTGACTATTCACCTTGGCTCATTAAAGAGCAGGGCGAATGGCGTGAAGTGAAGGTCACCCAGTGGCGCTATCAGGGCAAGGCGGTTGTTGCCGCACTTGAAGGGGTAGAGACGCGGGAGCGGGCGCAGATGCTCACTAACTGTGAGATCGGCATACTGCCTGAGCAGATGAAAGACCTGCCGGAAGATGAGTTCTACTGGCGCGATCTTATCGGCTGCGAAGTGATCAACACCAAGGGCTACAACATGGGCAAGGTCGATCAGATCGTGGAAACAGGATCCAACGACGTCTTGCTGGTGAAGGCCAACGCCAAAGATAGCTTTGGCAAAGCGGAACGTATGATCCCCTTTGTCACCGAACAGTTCATCAAAGAGGTGAACGTTTCGGCGAAACAGATTTTAGTGGATTGGGATCCGGACTTCTGAGTCGAGGAAACAGCTTATGTGGTTAGGGGTAATCACCCTGTTCCCGGAGATGTTTCGAGCAGTAACAGACTTTGGCGTGACGGGTCGGGCCGTGAAGAATGGCCTGCTGGAAGTACAGACGTGGAATCCCAGGGATTTCACCCATGACAGACACAACACTGTGGACGACAGACCTTATGGTGGTGGTCCCGGAATGTTGATGATGGTTCAGCCCCTTCGCGATGCCATTCATGCAGCCAAGGCTGCGGCAGGTGAAGGAGCCAAGGTGATATATCTGTCACCTCAGGGACGCAAGCTAACTCAGCAAGGCGTATCTGAGTTGGCACAATCATCCAAGCTGATCCTGGTGTGTGGTCGCTACGAAGGTATCGATGAGCGCATCATTCAGACGGAAGTGGATGAGGAGTGGTCGGTTGGTGATTACGTGCTCTCGGGCGGTGAATTGCCGGCAATGACCCTGATAGATTCGGTTTCGAGACTGGTTCCCGGCGTGCTGGGCAAACAGGCCTCGGCAGAGCAGGATTCCTTCTCTGACGGATTATTGGATTGTCCTCACTATACCCGGCCTGAATGTCTCGATGGACTGGATGTTCCGGCGGTGTTACTCAGCGGCAACCACGAAGAAATTAGACGCTGGCGTCTACAGCAGAGTTTGATAAGAACACTGCAGCGACGACCAGAATTATTTGAAAATCTAGCTCTGACTGACGAACAGACGACTCTATTAGCGCAGTTCGTTGACGCAATGGACTCAGCCTAGTCGCAGCTCAGTTAATTCTAGAACGGAGTAAGTTATGAACAACATCATTAAAATGCTCAACGATGAGCAAATGAAAAAAGACGTACCTGAGTTCGGTGCCGGTGATACCGTAGTCGTTCAGGTTCGTGTTAAAGAAGGTGACAAAGAGCGTCTGCAGGCCTTTGAAGGCGTGGTTATCGCTAAGCGTAACCGCGGTCTGCACTCTGCATTTACCGTACGTAAGATCTCTAATGGTGAAGGTGTTGAGCGTGCTTTCCAAACGCACAGCCCACTGATTTCCAGCATCGAAGTTAAGCGTCGTGGTCGCGTTCGTCGCGCCAAGCTGTACTATCTGCGTGAGCGTTCAGGTAAGTCTGCACGTATCCGTGAGAAGCTGGCTACTAAGTAAGCCGCTACATAAAGACGCAAGTGTTCGCACAGAGACCCGCCTATATGGCGGGTTTTTGTTTTCTCTTTCTCTGCTCCACGAACTGGCGACAGCAGATTGCTATCGCGCAAGTCAGCCAAGCTCACAATCCTGCACGCCTGCACAGACTAAGTGCCCAGCCTATTGCTCCCACCTTTGCGACGACATGAAAATTTTTTCTGGTTTCGCCCTTGATCTCTTGGCCCAGTCTCGGCATAGTGTAATGCCGTAATGGTGTACCGCTACAATGATGCGATTGAGCAAGTCGCGCAAATTAATTTCAGGTGATCAGAATGCAGTCCAGTAATATAGAGAATGTGCACATCAGTGCCGAACAAGTCCTCATAACTCCCGAAGAACTCAAGCAGCAGTTGCCACTTTCTGATCACGGTTATCGCTATATTCTCAGTGCCCGCAAGACGGTTTCCGACATAGTTCACAAGCGTGACAACCGGGTGTTGGTCGTCACCGGCCCTTGCTCTATTCACGATATTGAGTCGGCCAAGGAATATGCCCTGAAACTGAAAAAGCTCCATGACGAGCTCAAGGACCAGTTTTTTATCCTGATGCGGGTCTACTTTGAAAAGCCCCGAACTACAGTGGGCTGGAAAGGGATGATCAATGATCCCGATATGGATGAGTCCTTCAATATTGAAAAAGGGTTGCGGATGGCGCGGGAGTTGATGCTGTTTCTGGCCGAACTCGAGTTGCCGGTTGCCACCGAGGCGCTGGATCCCATCAGTCCGCAATATATTTCCGAGCTGGTGACTTGGTCAGCCATAGGCGCCAGAACCACAGAATCACAAACCCACCGGGAGATGGCCTCCGGGCTTTCCATGCCGGTAGGGTTCAAGAATGGCACGGATGGCAATCTGGGGGTGGCCATTAACGCCCTCAAGTCGGCGGCCAGCAGTCACAGATTCATGGGGATCAACCAGCAAGGGCAGGTGGCTTTGCTGCAAACCGCCGGTAACCCGGACGGGCATGTGATCCTGCGAGGTGGGGCTGGCCCCAACTATGACGCCGATTCTGTGGCCGAGTGTGAACGGCAGCTGCATGGTGCCGGGCTCAATGCCAGGCTGATTATCGACTGTAGTCATGGCAACTCCAACAAAGATCATCGGCGGCAGCTGCCTGTGTGCCGGGATGTATTTGACCAGATAGCGGCGGGCAATCGTTCCATCATAGGTTTGATGTTGGAAAGCCATCTGTTTGCCGGTAATCAGGCCTGTGACAAGCCGCTTGCCGAGCTTGACTACGGAGTTTCGGTCACAGATGCCTGCATAGATTGGCAGGACACGGAGCAACTGCTCAGGCAAGGAGCGGCGCAACTGAGTTCTATTTTACCCACTCGCTTTGATATGCTCAGGGTGGCAAATGGCTGACGGAAGATTTGAGATGAGTGAGAAAACCACGGCAGAGCTGGAAAAGTTACGCGGACTGATTGACGGCGTCGACCAAGAGTTACTCAAGTTGCTGCGTCAGCGGCTGGATTTGGTGGCCCAGGTCGGCGCGGTCAAACACAACGCCGGCCTACCCATCTATGCACCGCAGCGGGAGGCCGCCATGTTGGCCAAGCGCCGTGCTGAAGCCGAAAGTCTGGGGGTATCGCCGCAGTTGATAGAAGATGTGCTCAGGCGCCTGATGCGGGAATCCTATCTCAACGAGAAGGATGTGGGTTTCAAGCAGGTGAACCCGGATATCAACAAGGTGGTGATCATCGGCGGTCGTGGCCAGTTGGGCACCCTGTTTGCCCAGATGCTGACACTCTCCGGCTATCCAGTACATCTGCTCGATAAAGATGATTGGGATAATGCCGATGCTATCCTCGACGGGGCCGGTCTGGTATTGGTCACAGTGCCGATTGCCATTACCTGTGAGCTTATTCGCTCCCGTTTGCAGCGCTTGCCCAAGGATTGCATTCTTGCGGATCTGACCTCGATAAAGTCGGAGCCGCTGCAAGCCATGCTCGAGGCCCACAGCGGGCCGGTGGTGGGGCTTCATCCCATGTTTGGCCCGGATGTGGGCAGCCTTGCCAAGCAGGTTGTTGTGGTGTGCCATGGTCGGCAGAGCGAGGCCTATGCCTGGCTGCTGGAGCAGATAGCTATTTGGGGAGCACGGCTGGTGGAAGCGGATGCCGGCAAACATGATAAAGCGATGCAACTGGTGCAGGCGATGCGCCACTTTTCCAGCTTTGTCTATGGCCTCAACTTGTGCCGGGAGCAGGCCGATCTCGATAGTCTGCTGCAGTTCAGTTCACCGATTTACCGGCTGGAGCTGGCCATGGTCGGTCGCTTGTTTGCCCAAAGCCCAGAGCTTTACGCCGATATCATCTTCGCCCAACAGGAGAGCCTGGGGGCTATCTCCGACTATCTGGACAACTATGCCGGTGCTTTGGCCATGCTCAAGGCCGGCGACAGAGATGGCTTTGTGCGCCAGTTCCGTGAGGTGGCCGAATGGTTCGGTGACTTTGCCCCCCAGTTTCGCAGCGAGAGCCGCAGTATGCTGCAGTCGGTCAATGATATGAAGAGTCACTGATCTCAAGGCGGTCAACTCCGCTGGCAGTGCAACGCGATTTATCCAAGGGAGCCTTCTAGGCTCCTTTTTCATTTGTATCAGCCAGATAGAAGTCAAAAAGCCATTTGTTCAGCAATCGCTTAAGGTGATCCCCTTCAAGCTTTGTGACTCACGTTCTTTCGTCTGAGCGATGAAAGAGTACACTGATTTAAAACATGCAAAAATAAAGCATGATTAAAGGAGATATGCCGTGTTTTGTATTCAGTGTGAGCAAACCATTCGAACCCCGGCCGGTAATGGCTGCAGCTATGCCCAGGGGATGTGCGGTAAATTGGCCGCGACCTCGGATCTGCAGGATCTGTTGATTTACATGTTGCAGGGGCTGTCCGCCTATGCCGTCAAACTCCGGGAGTTTGAGGTTATCGATCCGCAAGTCGATACCTTTGTGCCCAAGGCGTTTTTCGCCACTCTGACCAATGTCAACTTCGACGATGAGCGGATTAGCGAATATGCAAAAGAGGCCGCTCGCTTGCGAGATCAGTTAAAGCAGCGCTATCTGGAGCTTTGCGAACAAAGGGGCGTGACACCCGAGCCTATGTCCGCCGCGGCGACTCTGCTGCTGGGGGCGTCCAAGGCCGAGCTGTTACAACAGGCCAAAGTGGCTGCGCCCAACCGAGGTGATGACCTCAATGAGGATATTCTCGGTCTGCGGCTCCTGTGCCTCTACGGCCTGAAAGGGGCGGCTGCCTATATGGAACACGCCCGGGTTCTGGATCAGACAAGCAGCGAAGTGGCCGGTCGTTTCCACGAAATCATGGCTTTTCTGGCGACCGACAGCACAGATGCTGACAAGCTGTTTGCCACCGCGATGGAGATA
Organism: Shewanella sp. K8; assembly: GCF_028823715.1. Lineage (NCBI taxonomy): Bacteria > Pseudomonadati > Pseudomonadota > Gammaproteobacteria > Alteromonadales > Shewanellaceae > Shewanella > Shewanella sp. K8. The sequence continues at coordinate 60,677 of NZ_JAPEHY010000014.1, read as the reverse complement.
GGTCAGCTCAACTATTCTGTGATGGCTATGCTAGATGCCGGTGAAACCGCGGCCTTTGGTCATCCAGAGCCGACTCAGGTCAACACCAAGCCGGTGAAGGGCAAGGCAATCTTGGTCTCTGGCCACGATATGAAAGATCTCGAGCTCATCCTGCAACAGACAGAAGGTAAGGGCATCAATGTCTATACCCATGGTGAGATGTTGCCGGCGCTGGCCTATCCTGAACTGAAGAAATACCCGCATCTGGTGGGGAACTACGGCAGCGCCTGGCAAAATCAACAGAAGGAATTTGCCAACTTCCCCGGCGCCGTGGTGATGACCTCCAACTGCATTATCGATCCCTATGTCGGTCAGTATGCCGACCGTATCTTTACCCGCAGTATCGTTGGTTGGCCGGGCGTGACTCACCTGACCGGCGACGATTTCAGTGCCGTTATCGACAAGGCACTGGCGCTTGAAGGCTTTGCCTATGATGAGATCCCCCATATGATCACCATAGGTTTCGCCCGCAACGCTTTGATGAACGCGGCGCCTGCCGTGGTTGAAAACGTCAAGAACGGCAATATCCGCCACTTCTTCCTGATTGGCGGCTGTGATGGTGACAAGGCCGAGCGCAGTTACTTCACTGACTTTGCCAAGGCTGCCCCAAAAGACAGCCTGATCCTGACCCTGGGCTGTGGCAAGTACAAGTTCAACAAGCTCGAATTCGGTGATATCAACGGTATCCCCAGACTGCTGGATATCGGCCAGTGTAACGACGCCTACTCGGCGATTCAGCTGGCGCTGGCACTGTCCGAGGTATTTGAGTGTGATATCAACGAATTGCCGCTGAGTTTGGTGTTGTCCTGGTTTGAGCAGAAGGCGATAGTGATCCTGCTGACCTTGCTATCACTGGGAGTGAAGAACATACGTACCGGCCCAACTCCGCCGGCCTTCCTGACCACCAATTTGCTGAAGGTACTGGAAGATAAGTTCGGCCTGCGCAATGTCGGCACGGTTGAGGAAGACCTGGAGGCGATTCTCGGCGCTGCTTGATGCGTATCTCTTGAGGCCGGAATGCCTGCGGCATTCCGGCCATTTCTTTCTCTGTAGAGGGAGTTTCAATGACACTCAATCCATTACAAGTTTCGCCGGCAATCAGTCAATATCAGGCTGGTCAATGGGTTCCCGGAGAGCTGCGGCTCATTTGTGTCGCCCGCTGGCAGGAAACCCCGGATGTGGTGAGTTTTCGTTTTAAAGCGACTCAGCCGCTGTCTTTTCATTTCAAGCCCGGGCAGTTTGTGGCATTGCAATTGGAGATTGCCGGTGAGGAGTATCGCCGCTGTTATACCATCTCCTCTTCGCCATCTCGGCCAAACTCATTGATGTTGACCATCAAGAGGGTTGAGGGCGGCAAAATTTCCAACTACCTTATCGATAATCTTAAGCCGGGCCACAGCCTGATGGCTTCCGGGCCCTACGGCCAGTTCAACCTTATCGATATACCGGCCGAGCGCTACCTGTTTTTAAGCGCCGGTTGTGGCATCACGCCGATGTTTTCCATGAGCCGTTTTCTGACCGACAGTTATCTTGACAGCGATATCGCCTTTATTCACTGTGCCAGAAGCGAACAGGATCTCATCTTCCGAGGCAGTTTGCGGGCCATGAACAGCCGTCACGATAACTTTAAGCTGGGCTATCTGCTGGAGCAGGGAGGTGAGACAGCCTCAGTCTCCGGGGACCTTGCCGAGTGCCCTATGTTACCGGGACGCCTGAGCTTGGCGGCACTGGAACAACTGGTGCCGGATTATCTCCAGCGCACCGTGTATGTCTGTGGCCCAGAGGCTTATATGGCTGCCACAGAGGAGATGCTGGCGCAAGCAGACTTCGATATGACGCGCTTTCACAAGGAAAGCTTTGCTGAAAATACCTCGGCGCCCGCGGGTGACGGTTCGGTTAATTACCGCTTGAGTGTTGCCGGCCTTGAGCTCAGCATCAATGGTGAGCAGACCCTGCTAGAAGCGCTGGAATCTGAAGGTTTGCCCATTATTGCCGCCTGTCGCAGCGGCGTTTGTGGCTCCTGTAAGTGCCGGGTTGTCTCCGGTGAGGTGGAAAGCAGCAGCCAGCAAACACTTAGCCAGGATGAGATTGACTCAGGTATGGTGCTGGCGTGCTCCAGCCGGGTGAAGAGTGATATTCAACTGGAAACCGGCCCCTTCTAATTCTGTTTCCGGCATTGCAGAAGTGGCGATCTCACAGTATGGTTAAAGCAGGGCAAGAGCTTTGGGCCCTGCATTCCAGATGTTGGCCGGAGACAGACTATGACCAGCTTACCCTCAGAAGCATTTGCCAGTGAAGATCGCAGCATGGGCCATTTTTTATATGCGCTTATGTGTGCCTTTCCGTTGTTTTTCCTGCCTGTGATCCTGAGCCTGTTGATTAACTTAAGCCAAAGGCAGGTTGCACCTCTGTCGCTGCTGGGTTCTCACTTGCGCTGGCAAAGGCGCAGTATTATGGGTTTGGCACTGCTACTGGCTATGGGCTACTGGGTCAATCCGCTGTGGCTCAGCCTCAGCTTGTGCGCCCTGGGGGTTATCTGGTTCAGTTACCGAATCTTCAAGGGCTGGCTCAGCCTCACAGATGGACAAGCCATGTAGCTCTTGTCTGCTACCAGGGAAGCGGTCAGCCTGATCGCAAGGAAATATGACGGACTATCAACTCTTCTGTGTGCTGGCGGCGCTGGCACTGATTATCTCGCTGTTATCCAGCCGTTTTCACTCACTGCAAGAAACCATAGCCATCACAGGCCTGGCCATGCTCCTTAGCCTGATTATACTGGTGGTGGGTAAGTTGTTTGAGCTGGATATCCATATCAAAACCATTTCGGTATTGCAGCGGCTCGACTTTCAGGCGCTGCTGCTGAACGGTATGTTGGGTTTTCTGCTCTTCGCCGGTGCGCTGCAGATAAGGCTCAAGGTGCTGGCCAGCCAGAAATGGGAAATTCTCTGTCTGGCTCTGCTAGGAACTGTGATTTCCACTCTGACAGTGGCAACGCTTTGCTTCTATTTGATGCCGCTGCTGGGATTGATACTGCCCTGGAGTTACTGTTTGTTGTTCGGGGCTTTGATATCACCAACCGATCCGATAGCGGTTTTGGCCATCTTGAAAAAACTCGGCGCGCCTGAGGATATTGCCATTCAGGTTGAGGGTGAGTCGCTGTTCAATGATGGCATTGGCCTGGTGCTGTTTGTTGCTGTCTCGCAGCTGGCTTTTTCTGCCGAGGCTCTGAGCCTGGCCGATGTCGGCGCGCTGTTTTTCCATGAGGCCGTTGGTGGCATTGCCTATGGCCTGGCGCTGGCCTTTGCGCTGCATCAACTGATGAAACTCACGGATGAAGAAACCCAGAGACTCTTGATTACCTTGGTGGTGCCGACCGCAGGTTATGTGATGGCAGAAAAACTCTCGGTGTCCGGCCCTCTGGCCATGGTGGCCGCTGGAATCGTGCTGGGGAATTTCACCGTGCCAAAATGCTTTGGGGTCACGGGGAGAATATTGCTGCAAAGGTTCTGGGGCCTGCTTGAACACTTCTTCAATTCGCTCTTGTTCCTGCTATTGGGGCTCCTGCTGCTGTTGACCCATCTGGATATGCAACTCTGGTGGTTTGTGCTGCTGAGTATCCCTGTGGTGTTGTTGGCAAGATGTGTCAGTGTGTACTTACCTTATCTGGGGTTCCGGCGTATGCGGCAATACAGCCAAGGCGCGGAGGGGATCCTGATCTGGGGCGGGCTCAAGGGCGGCCTGGCGCTGGCTATGGCCATGAGTATTCCGGCGGGGATAGTGCTGACCCCCGAGCTGGAGCTCAGGGATCTCTTGCTGGTAATGACCTATGCCGTGGTGGTCTTTTCTATCATGGTGCAGGGCTCAACGGTTTCCCGTTTGATCCGCCGCAGCCGCGAGGCGGCAGAGGCCGGTAAAGCCGCTGCCGAATCGACTCAAGCTGTCTGATACAGCTTGGCGATTAAGCCTCCATGTTGCTGTGGATGACGGACATCGACTGCGATGATTAAACCATCTACTCCCAACGCCTTGATAGCCAAGGCCTGAGCAGTCAGTGTTTGCTCACTGCTGCTTGGGCTGAGGCACAGACTTGGATTTACCAATAGCGGTAAGTGGCTCTGGGTTTTTAGTTCCACCAGGGCGGCGAGATCCAACACAAGTTGTTCTGGTTGATTCAATCCACTGACCCCCGCATCACAAAGGATCAACTGCTGATTCCCGCCGGCGAGCAGAGTATCGGCGCTGGTCAGCCAATCCTGTTGGCTGGCCATGGGATTACGCTCCAATATTACCGGCAGGTTCTGTCCACCAAGCGCGTTGAGCAGCTCTGTGTTGTACATCTGTTTGCCGCTGAGCAGCAGCATGTCGGCCGCGGTCTGGGCCAGAGCGAGATCTTCTGCATGCTCCAAGGTAACAATGCTCTGCAGCCCGGCTTGGTTTAACAGGCTCTGCAACTTGGGCAGTTGCTGTTTGGCATTGGGTTGGCGCGTCAGTGTGCTGAGAACCACCCCTTGAAATCCCGCTTCCCTGAGGGCCTTGGCGCTTGGGGCAAAGCTGGCTGCATCTATGGGGAGGTTCAGTTGCGCCAAGGCGGCGAACTGGCCTTGCCCCAGTTTGAGCTGGCCGCAACTAATTTCTGTGCTGGCCGGTTTATAGTGGCGGGAATGTCTCTGGGGTGACGGTTTGGCGCTGTCCTGCCTGGAACTCTCAGGTTCAATCAACAGTTGGCTGTGACTCAGCTGGGTTGGCTCGACCGTCTCACAAGGGTAACAGCCAAGTACCTTGATAAAGCGGGTGAGCCGCTCAAGCTCGGCAAGTGCTTGCTGCATAGCTATGGATGCCAGATTGGCATCGACATCCAGATAAAACATCTCTTCCCAAGGCGTGCCCGGGATAGGGCGTGACTCCAGCTTACTCATATTGAGGTTGTGATCTTTAAGGATCAGCAAGGCTTCCACCAAGGCGCCTGGCTTCTGACCGGTGGCCATAATCAGAGTAGTCTTGGCCGGCAGTTGCTCCGGCACTTCTATCGCCTTGCGGGCCACTACGATAAAGCGGCTCTGGTTGATTTTTTGATTGGCCAGTTCCTGCTCCAGAGGTTCCAACTGGTAGAGGGCGCCGCCTTCACTGGAGCCGATAGCGGCCACAGTGTTATCGCCCTGGAGAACTTTTTCCATTGCCTCGGCGCTGCTGGCGCAATATTCCAGACGAAAGTCGGGATGGCGGCTCAGGTAGCGGCTACATTGGCTGATGGGTTGGGGGTGGGCGTAGACGGTTTTAATATCCGCAAGCTTGCTTCCCGCTTTGGCCAGCAGACAGTGACCCACTTCTATAGTGGTTTCACCCACAATAGCCAGGCTGGTGTGCTGCAACACATCGTAGACTTCGTTGATTGAGCCGGATGAGGTGTTTTCTATCGGCAGAAAACCATAGTCGGCATGGCCGGACTCGACGGCCTGCACTATATCATCGAAGTTCTGACAACCCAGATCCTGCATCTCTACCTGACGGCGTTGACAGTAGCGGCTGGCGGCCAGGTAGGAATATGAACCTCTGGCGCCCAAATAGGCGATGCAGTATTGCTGTTTCTGGGTTTCGGGATTGGCTCTGCCCTGTAGGTAGGCTTGCTGGTTCAGTACAGAATCTTCAATAATGGCCTGGTACAGACTGATGACATAGTGGGCATCCAGCCCCTGTTCCCGCCCTTGGCGAACCAGCCTGGCCAAGAGTTCTTTTTCTCTCTGGGTATCACGGATAGGGCGAATGTCCACCTCTTTGCTGCGGGCGACTTCCAGGCTGAGTTGCCGGCGTTTGGCCAACAGTGCCAACAGATCCCTGTCCAGGGTAGTGATGTCATCCCTTATTCGCTCCAGCGATGGTACTTTGTTCATTCTGACCTCTAAACCAGTAATACTCAGTGCATGATACAGACAAAAAAGCCTCCCGGGTGGGAGGCTTGGCAATTTTCACTTTCGTTTTTACACGTCAGGGCCGCCTCCGGAAATGAGGTGTAAAAAAGAAAATAAAAAATGAGCGATTGAGGTATTTCATGGCGTTTAAGCTAAAACTATCCCCTTGGGCTGTCAATCAAAAAATCCTTGGGTTCAGCAATGAAAAGCGCACCCGGAGGTGCGCTGGTTAGTGGGAGATTGAAATATCAAGCTGCGTAATCCTCCTTATAATCATATTCGAACTCAGGTTCGGTGGCTTCGGTTTCCAAGGCACCACGCTGAGCTGCGGGTTTGTGGGTCAGGCGATTGAGCTGTTTTTCCAGCTTTTGTCCCATTGCATTTATGGCTGCGTAGAGATTTTCATGTTTCGCCTGGGCAAAAAGTTGTCCGTTGGCCAGTTTAATTGATGCTTCTATTTTAAAGAGTGGCCCTTCTGTGAGGATGATGACATGGGGATTAATCAACTGGGTATCGTAACGGTTCAGTTTGGCAAGGCGGCTCTCAACACGTTCACGGATAGCAGCTGTGACTTCAAATTGCTTGCTGGTGATCTTTAGCATATTGTCAAACCCTCTGTTGTTTCCTTGACTTCAGACTAACAATACCTGAGGTTAAAAATGTGATCCAGATCAATATTTATGGCGAGTCAGAGAGCGTTTGTCACTTATTTGATCACTTAGACAAGTTTGGATAATTTTGCCCTAAAAAGCCTTGAACCCTTGTCAATAAAGGGTCATATTCGATGAGATCACTGAGTATCAGTCCTTTCCGATTGCCTCCTTCCCTCGCTTTAAATATCATCATGTTTGTCATCTACAACTCTTTACCCTTATGCCGTTTGGGCCAAAACGGGTGATAACAGGAAGTACTTTATGAATAACAACGAAGTTAAAGTGAAGGTCTGGGATATACCTGTGCGGGTGTTTCATTGGGGTATGCTGCTGCTCCTGGCCGGGCTATGGTGGAGCGCCGATCAGGGGGAGATGAGTTATCACCAGTTGTTTGCCTATAGTCTGATGATCTTGCTGGTGGTGCGGCTTATTTGGGGCTTTATCGGCAGCGACACAGCCCGTTTCAGCCACTTTGTCCGTCATCCCCGCCAGGCATTGGATTATCTTGCCAAGATGCGGGCCAAGCAGGCTCCTCATTCTTTAGGGCATAACCCTCTTGGGGGTTATATGGTGGTGCTATTGCTGGTCATCATCAGTCTGCAATTGGTGTCGGGTTTGTTTGCCACAGATGAGATATTCACCGAAGGGCCCTTGGTCTCCTATGTCAGCGGTGAAACCGCCAGTTGGTTTACCTGGTTACACAAGAAGAATTTCGATCTTTTATTGATCCTTGCCGGTATTCATGTGGCCGCCGTCTTGTTGCACCGCTTCAAAGGTGAAAAGCTGGTGGGGGCCATGTTCAGTGGCTATAAGCGCTTACCTGCTGCAGAAGCACAGCAGCCCAGATTTGCGTCTCTGATGTTGGCACTGGTGCTTTTGTTGGTGGTTGCCGTGCCTGTGGTGCACTTCTTGATGATGCCCGTGATCGGCATGTTGTAAGCTTCCGAGCATTAAAAAAGCCTGCTTGATGCAGGCTTTTTTAATGGAATCGACGAAAGAGCTTAGTCTTTCTTGTAGACGTCGTGGCAGCCTTTGCAGCTCTTGCCAACGGCACCGAAGGCTTTTTTCAGCTCATTCTTGTCGCCACCTTTGGCCGCTATGGCCAGGGCATCGGCATTGGTTTGCAGTTCTTTGAACTTGGCTTCAAAGTCAGCCTTGTCAGCCCAAATCTTGGCCAGGGCTTCAGTATTACCCTTGTCTGAACCGTCGATAAAGCCTTCCAGTGGCAGTTTCGCCAGGGCGGCCACATTGGCTGCACGCATAGCTGCAACATCGGCGTCAAAGTCTTTCTTGCCTTTGAGCATGGCACCGATATCACCGAAGTTATAGGCCATCAGGCTGAAACCAGACTGACGGTACTGGATGGCATCATCGCTGCTTTCAAAGTTGTGGGCCTGAACAGCTGTAGCGCTAAGCGCCGCGGTGGCGGCTAACATCAGTAAGTATTTTTTCATTATCATTCTCACAAGTTTGTGCGTTAATGTGACATTGCTTGGCTATTGTACACATTTTGTGTGACAGAGGGAGTAGGCTTTTTCAGTTTACATGTAAAGTTTTGTCAGTAACTGGCTGCTAAAACACGACTTTTTTTCGCAGGAAAACGAGGCTATACTGTGTTCACGTACCATTACGTGAACACGAATGAGTTTATATGCGCCCAGATTGGATATCAGTACTGGATAAAGTGCTAGCCCATAACAATCCAGAAGATCTTAATTACCTGTTTGAGCTGCTGCTGACCGATGATGAAAGACATGCCATCGCCGGCCGTTTGAAGGTGTTTCAGGTATTGCTTGAAGGGGAGATGAGTCAAAGACAGATAGCTGCCGAATATGAGGTGAGCATTGCGACAATCACCCGTTGCTCCAACTATTTGAAGCATATGCCCGCAGCGCTGAAAGAAAAGATCCGCGCCTTGATCCTTTGAGTTACATCAGAGGCTGTCGCGGCAATTTGTGGCGGCGGTAGAGGTGACGCTGACTCAGAATATAGCTTCCCCAGGCACAAATGAGCAGCCCCAGCAGTTGGTACACTTCCTTATCTGCAAATCTCAACAGCAGCATGCCCGACAGTAACCAGAGGAAAGGCAATCCTGCATACAGGGGTTCGGGCCAAAATCCCCCCCGTCGCAGGCGTTTGGGATCGCTGCGTCTGTGACTCGAACGCAAATTGTAAATCCAGGCCGCGGCCAATATAAGCAAAACGGAACCCAGGATCCCAAGTAGGGGATCGAGTAGATAGAGTGCCAGACTACCGGTAAAAAAATACAGATAGGGCAGACTCTCATAGACCATTCTGGACAAGATCACGGGGCATTCCTTCGCATCCAGGTTATCTATTGATTCTAGTCCAAAGCAGGAGCCCCAGCCTTGTTTTCCAAAGTGGAATAAACAAAGAGTCCGGCATTGGCCGGACTCTCGATTGATATCAGTAGTAGGCGTCGGTGTGACTGGCTATCAACCGCGGCAGCCGCAACCACCGTTACCGTCACAACCTTCTTTCTTGGTGCCTTCTTCGGCATCTGAGCTACAGCAACCGCCATGCTCGTGATCATGACCGCCACAGCATCCGCCGTGATCATGGCCGTGACTACCGCAACCGCCATGGGCGTGGATATGGCCGTGGGCGACCTCTTCGGCCGTCGCTTCACGCACGTCCATCACTTCCACATTAAAGGTCAGTGATTGGCCAGCCAGAGGGTGGTTGCCATCAACGATAACACTGTTGTCCAGTACTTCGGTCACTTGTACCGGGCGCTGGCCCATTTCAGTTTCGGCGATAAAGCGCATGCCTGGTACTATGTCCTGGATATCGCCAAAGGCTTCCAGAGGAACTTCCTGACGCAGACCATCGTGGTATGGGCCATAGGCTTCTTCGGCTTCTATGGTCACTTCCAGCGTATCGCCTTTGCCTTTGCCTTCCAGTGCTTTTTCAAGTCCCGGGATCAGGTTTTCCATACCGTGGAGGTAGACCATAGGATCTGCCTCAAAAGAACTTTCTATCAACTGACCCTTGGCGTCAGTCAGGCGGTAGTGAATGGTAACCGCGCTGTGTTGGGTGATTTGCATATCGCCTCCCGTTCAGAATGTGGCCGCATGATAACGTGCTTTTTCCGCGCTGGCGATATCCGAGCGTTGCTTATGCCAACTGTTGCACAGAGTTTTGCCACCATGACGACATTTTGGGTTGGAAAGGCACTAAAAAAGCCATTATTTTTCAAACGTCTTTCCAAAAATCTTGACTTGAGTGTTTTTGAACCCTGTAGGCTTTCACCTTGGTGTGCTCGACGGTTCCTGCTTGGCTGATACTCAGCTTTTATCCAATACACTTTACGTCAAGGTTAATTGCAATGAGGAGATTTCGTTGATGCTTATCCAGTTAAAAACAGACTTTGGTGAGGCTTATTCAATAAGATTGCCATTTCATTAAAATTTTCATGAAAACGCCCCTTGACAAGGGCTACAAAAAAAAGCAATCCTGTTTGCATTGCTGTCATTCTCGGGCTCAACTCCTGAATGAACCGGCCTGAACACAAGAGAACGAAACGAGTATAGAAACCCAATGTATCAGCTAAGCTCAGTTGTAATTACCACCATTACAACCACCACCATTACCAGTGTGGGGGCGGGCTGACTATACCCTGAAGAATTGCAAACAAGAAGCCCGCTCCCACCAAGGAGCGGGCTTTTTTGTTTCCTGGGCGGGCGCGGTATTTAAAGGAGAGATAGATGAAAGTAATGAAGTTCGGCGGTACCTCGCTGGCAAACTGGCAAAGGTTTGAAATGGCAGCAGAAATAGTTCTGACCAGTGCCAGAGAAGAGCAAGTGGCCACAGTGCTGTCGGCTCCGGCAACCGTAACCAACAATCTATTGGCCATGGTCGATATGGTATTGGCAAAGGGGGATGTCGACGAGGCCCTTGCCAAGGTGGCTGAGGTATTTGAAGCCTTGTATGCCGATGCATCTGTATCTCTCGCAGAGGAAGCCAGACAGCAGCTGAAGAAGGTATTGGCGCAGCAACTGGCGAGTTGGCGGGCAAAATTGGCTGGGGTTCAGCTTCTGGGGGAGTGTCCTGACAGTGTGCGGGCCGAGATCCTGGTAGCCGGGGAACGACTCTCGGCAGCCTTGATGGTTGAAGTGCTCAAGGCCAAGGGCGTCAGTGCCGGTTTACTCGACCCGAGAGAATTATTCCTCGGCGTCGGCACACCTCTGGAGTCTGTGGTGGATATCGCCGTCAGTAAGCCCAGATTTGCGTTGCTTAAACTCGATGAGCAGAGAGTGTGGGTCATGCCCGGGTTTACCGCCGCCGGTGCCGATGGCAAGGTGGTGACTCTGGGACGCAATGGTTCGGATTATTCGGCCGCAGTTTTGGCCGCTTGTCTGGATGCTGACAGCTGCGAAATCTGGACAGATGTCGATGGGGTCTACAATACCGACCCCCGGGTGGTTGCCGATGCCAAGCTGCTCTCCCAGCTCAGTTACCAGGAGGCGATGGAGCTCTCCTACTTTGGCGCCAAGGTACTGCACCCCAAGACCATTTCACCCATAGCCCAGTTCCAAATCCCTTGCTACATCAAAAACAGTTTCAACCCCCAGGCGCCGGGTACTCTGGTATCCAATCTGCCGGATCAGACCGGGCTGCAGGTCAAGGCGATTTCCAATCTGGATAACCAAACCATGTTCAACGTCTCAGGCCCGGGAATGAAAGGCATGGTGGGCATGGCGTCGCGTATTCTGGAGTCCATCGCCAGAGCCAAGGTTTCGGTATCGCTGATCACTCAAAGCTCCAGTGAGTACAGCATCAGTTTCTGTGTGGCCACTTTGGATGCCCCCAGAGTCAAGTGGGCGCTGGAGCAGGAGTTTGAACTTGAGCTCAAGAGTGAACTGTTGGAGCCGCTGGAGATGCGGGATCAACTGGCGATAGTGTCCCTGATAGGTGACGGTATGCGTACCCATAAGGGCGTGGCTGCGCGATTTTTCCAGGCTCTGGCCCAGGCTAGTGTCAATATCATCGCCATTGCCCAGGGCTCGTCCGAGCGCTCCATTTCGGCCGTGGTCGAGCAGCGCAAGACGCGTCATGCGGTGGCGGCCTGTCACCAGGGTTTTTTCGATGTGCAGCAGTATCTCGATGTCTTCCTGGTTGGCGCCGGCAATATAGGCGCAGGCTTGCTGGAGCAGATAAAACAGCAGGAAGCCATGCTCAAGGAGCAACATATCAGTATTCGGGTTTGCGCCATCGCCAACTCAGGCAAGATGTTGCTCGATGCCGCCGGTATCTCTTTGGCCGATTGGCAGCCAAGGCTCAACGATTCGTCCGTCGCCTTTGATCTGACACAGATGTTGGCTTGGGCCAAGGAGCAACAGTTGCTCAATCCCGTATTGCTGGATTGCACCTCTTCGGATGTCATAGCCGGCCGTTATCTGGATGTGATGAATGCCGGTTTGCACGTGGTGACGCCCAACAAGAAGGCCAATACCCGAGAGTTGGCATTTTACCGCGCACTGCGGCAAACCGCGCTGGCCCAACGGCGCCAGTTCCTTTATGAAACCAATGTCGGCGCCGGTTTGCCGGTTATCGATAACCTGAAAAAGCTGCTGTTTGCCGGTGATAAGCTGCTGCGTTTCCAGGGGATACTCTCGGGTTCGCTGTCGTTTATCTTCGGTATGCTGGATGAGGGGATGAGCCTGTCACAGGCCACGGCCATTGCCCGGGAAAAGTGCTTCACTGAGCCGGACCCCAGAGACGACCTCAACGGTATGGATGTGGCGCGCAAGGTGCTGATTTTGGCCCGGGAAGTGGGCTTGCCGTTGGAGCTGGATGATATTCAGGTGGAGTCTGTCTTGCCGGATGACTTCGATGCATCAGGTGATGTGGCCCAGTTTATGGCGGCTCTGCCGCAGTTGGATGCCGCCGTGGCCGAGCGGGTCGCTGCCGCCCATGCCAAGGGTAAACGCCTGCGCTATGTCGGCCAGATAGATGAGTCAGGTTGCAGGGTGCGTATCGCCGAAGTGGCGGCCGATGATCCCCTGTTCAGCGTCAAAGGCGGTGAGAATGCGCTGGCTTTCTACAGCCGCTACTATCAGCCGATCCCCTTTGTGCTCAGAGGCTATGGCGCCGGTACTGAAGTGACTGCCGCCGGAGTGTTCGCCGACTTGCTCAGAACCCTCAACTGGACTCGGGAGGTCAGCGCATGAGTCAGTTTATTCCCGCCAATGCACCTGTGACTGTCTATGCGCCCGCCTCTATGGGAAATGTCGGTGTCGGCTTCGATTTGCTGGGTGCCGCATTGGCACCCATTGATGGCAGTTTGCTGGGGGATACGGTCACAGTTGGCCCAGCGCCTTGCGGCGTTTCTCTCACTCAACTTGGCCCTTGGGCCCACAAACTGCCACAGGAGCCGCAGCAGAATATCGTTTATCGCTGCGCCGAGTTTTTCCTAGGTGAGGCCGGGATCAATCAAGGCGTTTCCTTGACCCTGTCCAAGAACCTGCCGGTGGGTAGCGGCCTTGGCTCCAGCGCCAGCTCAGTGGTGGCGGCGCTCTATGGTCTCAATGAATATTTTGGCCGTCCCTATGATGAGCAGGCCTTGCTGGGGTTGATGGGACGTTTTGAAGGGGAGATCAGTGGTTCGGTGCACTATGACAACGTCGCACCTTGCTACTTTGGGGGACTGCAACTGATGCTGGATTTGCCCGGGCGTATCTGCGAGCCCTTGCCGGCCTTTGATTCCTGGTACTGGCTGGTGGCCTATCCCGGGATTTCATTGTCGACGGCGGCCATGCGCGCCTTGATGCCGAACCTATACGACAAGGGAACCTGTATAGAATTTGGTCGCAATCTCAGCGCCTTTGTTCATGCCTGTTATCGCCAGGATGAGGCGCTGGCGCTGACTGTGTTGAAAGATGTGTTGGCCGAACCCTATCGGGCCGAGGCTATTCCCGGGTATCAGGCGGCGCGGCGCGGATTGTCTGAGCTGGGTATGTTGGCCACCGGGATTTCCGGCAGCGGCCCAACCCTGTTTTCCATCAGCGCCGATCTGGCCCGCGCCGAGCAGGCCAAGCGCTACCTGGAACAACACTATTTAACCGAAGCGGGCGGCTTTGCCCACATCTGCCGCCTGGATATGCAAGGCACCCGGGTATTGTCCTGAAACGCATTTTCATCCAAAAAAGAATTTAAGGCATCAATATGGAACTCTATAACCTCAAGCACCCGGCACAGCGGGTAAGTTTTACTGAAGCGCTCAAGCTGGGTCTTGGCATGGACCGAGGGCTCTTTTTCCCAACCCGGATCCCGAAAATGGCAGATGTCGATGCCCTGTTGGCCCTGCCTTTTGTTGAGCGCAGCAAGCAGATACTCGGTGCCTGGCTCGCCGATGAACTGGGGCAGGACTGTGTCGATAAGCTGGTGGAGAAGGCGTTTAATTTCCCTCTGCCGCTGGTGCAGATGGACGAGCAGCGCAGTTGTCTGGAGCTGTTTCATGGGCCAACCTTGGCTTTTAAAGACTTCGGTGCCCGTTTTATGGCTCAGTGTCTCAACCAGCTTGGCGGCTCAGAACCGCTGACCATTTTGACCGCGACCTCGGGGGATACAGGCGCGGCGGTGGCTGATGCCTTCTTTGGCCTGGATAAGGTGCGGGTGATGGTGCTCTATCCCAAAGGCAAGATCAGTGAGTTGCAGGAGAAGATGTTTGCCACTCTGGGCGGCAATATTCACACAGTTGCGGTCGAAGCCGACTTCGATGCCTGTCAGCACTTGGTCAAGCAAGCCTTTGAAGACAGTGATATTCGTGACGGTTTGCACCTGAATTCGGCCAACTCCATCAACATCAGCCGCTTGCTGGCGCAGATCTGTTATTACTTTGAAGCGGTCGCCCAGCATAGAAAGCAGCATCAATCGGCGCCGGTTGTCAGTGTCCCCAGTGGTAACTTCGGTAACCTGACCGCGGGTCTGCTGGCCAAAGCCATGGGATTGCCCATCAAGCGTTTTGTGGCGGCCACCAACAGCAATGATACTGTACCGCGCTATTTGAGTTTTGGTGATTGGGCGCCGCGGCAAACTGTTGCGACCATGTCCAACGCCATGGATGTGTCCGAGCCGAGCAACTGGCCGAGAGTGGAAGCGATTTTTGCCGAGATGAAATGGCCGCTGTCTGACTTGTCCGGCTTGGCGCTTTCCGAGGGGCAAACCCGTCAGGCCATGTTGGCGCTTGAGCAGACAGGTTATCTGGCAGAGCCCCATGCAGCGGTGGCCGCCGAGGCACTGCGTTTGTCTCTGCAGGATGAAGAGCAGGGGATTTTTCTGGCGACGGCACATCCGGCCAAATTCAAGGATGTGGTCGACCGCGAGTTGAACACCAGTCTGCCACTGCCACAGGCATTGCAAAGGGTGGCTGATAAGCCGCTGCTGTCGGCTGTTCTGCCGGTCGATTTTGATAGTCTTAAACAGCACATGTTTGCGGTGTTGAACTAAGACCTTGGTTCAGCTCTTGGAGGTCGATGGGGCTGCCAAGGATTGAATTTAGTGCAGCAATTATCCCAAAAGCCGCATCATTTGCGGCTTTTTACTGGGGCAGTCAGGAGATTGAATCGACGGAGAGCGAATGGATGGTTTAGCGGCTAAGGCTGTTCAGCCAGGCAATTTCTTCGGGCCAGATCTCCGGGCGTATGGTTTCCAATATCAAGGGTATCCCCTTGGTGGCTGGGTGGCCGAGAATATACTCGAAAGCGGTTTTGCCTATTTCGCCCATGCCCAGGGAGTCGTGGCGATCGACCCGGCTGCCGAGTCCCGTCTTGCTGTCGTTGAGGTGCATGCCCTTGAGGTATTGAAAGCCCACTATGCGGCCAAAGGCGTCAAAGCTTTCCCGGCAGCTTTCCTGAGTGCGAATGTCGTAACCCGCGGCAAACATATGGGCGGTATCCAGGCAAACACCGACTCTGGATTTATCCTCAACCCCGTCAATGATCTGTGCCAGTTGTTCAAAGCTGTGTCCCAGGTTGGAGCCTTGTCCCGCGGTATTTTCGATGACGGCACAGACGCCATCACAAGCTGCCAATGCCAGGTTGATTGAATCGCTGATGTTACGCAGACAGTGGTTTTCACTTATCTGTCGCAAGTGGCTGCCTGGATGAAAGTTCAGCAAGGTTAATCCTAACTGTTTGCAACGAAGCATCTCATCGACAAAGGCATCGCGGGATTTTTCCAGCAGCAAGGGATCCGGGTGTCCCAAGTTAATCAGATAGCTGTCGTGGGGCAGAATCGCCTCGGGTCTGAACCCCAATTTTTGGCAGTTTTCCTGAAAGGCGGCGATGGACTGCTCGGTTAAAGGTGCTGCCTGCCAGCGACGTTGATTCTTGGTAAACAGTGCAAATGCACTGGCCCCTATCTTGTGGGCATTGAGCGGAGCATTTTCCACACCACCCTGGGCGCTGACATGGGCACCAACCCACCTTTCCTGACTCGTCACCCAGACTCCTCTATAGCGCTTGGCAAGCTGGATAAGTCGCTAATATTGCAAACTTGTCTATGCTTGAATGACTGAAAAACAACGGAAAGGGACTTTAACGTGTTTTCCTCTGAGGCTCAAACCGAATTCCCTGGCGACTGGTCCCGACTGCTGATTGAACTGGCTAAATTGCAACTGGGTTTGACCCAGGGACAGGACGTATTGCCGGCCCTGTGCCAGACCCTGGTACATGCCTCAGGGGCAGAGGCTTTGCTGATGGTGGAACGCTCAGAGTTGGGCGCCAACGATATGCCGGAATCAGTCACCTGCTGGTGTCGGGATCCGGTTATCTATTTGACGCTTTGGAGCAGTGTTAATCAATGGGCCAAAGAAGCGAGCCAACAAGAGCTTCATCAATGGCTGAAATTTACCGTCTGGCCAATCAAAGATTCAGATCTATTGCTGTTTTTCCACTCATCGGCTCCCGGTTGGTTTGAGTCTTTGGCCTCATGCCAGGCCAGTATCGGCCCCTTGGTGGGGGCTATCTATCAATGTCAGCTCAGCCGCAGTTCATCACAGTCGGCAGAGGATGAACTCTGCTTCAAGGCCGTTATAGATGGTGCCGACAGTTTATTACTGCTGTTTAGTCTCGAACCTGAGCGAGAACCCATCCTTTACGCCAACCCGGCAGCCACAGCAGTGACCTTATATGCCAACCGGGAATTGGTGGGCGCCAATTTAACCGGCTTGTTGTTTGAAGGCGAAGAAAGTGATTCCTTTAGGGAGCAGTTGCGCCGCAAGGGCAGTTATACCGGGGAACTTTGGTGTCATAAGGGCGATGGCGGCAGGGAGTTATTGCATCTCAATTGTTACTGTATTTCCCAAAGTCGGCGCATATACGCCGTTATAGGTCGCGATTACAGCGAGCAGCATCAGTTGCAGCAGGCCGTGGCCAGAACCCAGAAGATGCAGGCCATAGGGGAGTTGGTCGGTGGCATAGCCCACGACTTCAACAATATTCTCGGGGTATTGAAGGGTAACCTGGAGTTAATGCAGCTTAAAACCTCTGATCCCAAAGCTGAAAAATACCTCAATACCGCCTTTAAGGCCTGCCAACGGGGCACAGATCTGACCCGCAGACTATTGTCGTTTTCGCGCCAGGAACAGTTCAATGCCGAGCCTTGCCAGGTCAATGAGGTGATTGAAGGTTTGCAGGAGTTGTTTGCTAAGTCCTTGACCAGTCAAATAACATTGAGTATTGAGCTGGCACCGGATAACAAACCTGTGATGCTCGACAAAGGGGACCT
The DNA here is from genome assembly GCF_028823715.1 of Shewanella sp. K8. NCBI lineage: Bacteria > Pseudomonadati > Pseudomonadota > Gammaproteobacteria > Alteromonadales > Shewanellaceae > Shewanella > Shewanella sp. K8. The sequence continues at coordinate 43,327 of NZ_JAPEHY010000014.1, read as the reverse complement.
GGAAGACGCCTTATTGAATCTGCTGCTCAATGGTCGCGATGCTATGGAGGGCAAGGGAGAACTCAAGATACGTACCGGCAGTTGCTATTTGAGTGGTTATCTACCCGGGATCGCCATAGGCAAGACCCAGGTAGAGCCCGGGCATTATGTATGGATCAGTGTGATTGATGGCGGCAGTGGTATTCCTGAAGCCTTTCAGGACAAGGTATTCGACCCGTTCTTCACCACCAAGGGCAAGAGTAAGGGCACAGGTCTTGGACTGGCCATGGTGTACGGTTTTGTTAAACGTTCCAAGGGTTATATCGCCATCCTGAACACAGGCGCCGCCGGCACTGAATTCAGATTATGGTTCCCGCAGAGTCGTAAGTTGGCGACTGAGCCACAACTCAGTGCCAATATGGGGGAATTGCCCAGAGTCAGGCGTCCGATAAAGGCGATAGTGGTGGATGATGAGCCTGAGATGCTGGAAGTGATGGCCGACTATTGCGACCTGCTGGGGATAGAGGCGGAGCTGTTCCACGACCCCATCACAGTGCTGCAACGCTACGAGCAGCAGCGTTGTGATGCCGAGCTTCTTATCACAGATGTGTTGATGCCTGGCGGTATCAACGGCTATGAACTTGCACAAAAACTCAATGTTAAACACTCACTGCTGGTGTTGCTGATCTCCGGCTTTATTCAGGACATAGGTATTTCCAGCGCCGATGAGATGCCGTTTCCGGTACTGCATAAACCCTTTGATCTGACAGGATTGATTCTGGCACTCAAGCAGGTGGGAATTAGATTTGCTGATGACAGTAAGGGAGAGTTATGGACAATTTAACTGTCTGGGTAGTGGATGATGATGTTGATTATCTGGCTTTGATAGAGGAAGTCTTACAGGATGATTACTCCGTCAAAGTGTTTGATTCGGCGGCAGCTTATTTGTCGGCGTTGGAGTCGGCGACACCGGAAATTATCCTGATGGATATCAATCTGCCGGATTCCAGCGGTGTGGAGCTATGTGCTCACTTGCAATCACAGGGGCGAGAGGCGTCAGTGGTATTTGTTTCCGGTATGAATACCCTCAATGAGCGCCTCAAGGCCTATGAGGCCGGGGCGGTAGACTTTATCGCCAAACCCTTTGAGCTGAAAGAGCTGTTGGCCAAGGTACGCAGTGTGGCGCAATATCAACAGCGCAAACAGTCTCTGATGCAGGCCGAGTCCATGTCGAGAAATATGGCGTTTCAGTCCATGAGTGAATCGTCCCAATATGGCTGTGTGCTGCAATTCTTCCGCCAATGTTTTCTTTGTAACAACTACCGTGCCCTTGCCGATGCCTTTTTTGAGCTGATGACTCAGCTCAACCTCAATACCTGTCTGGAAATACGCACAGACAGCGCCGAATATTTTGTGCCGGACAATGCCCAGATAAGCCCGATAGAAGCCAATATCTTTGAACTTTTGGACAAACAGGGACGCCTGTATGACTTTGGCAACCGAACCATGTGCAATGACAAGCATGTGTCATTCTTGATCAAGAATATGCCGGTCAAGGATGAGGTGCTTTACGGCCGCCTCAGGGATGTGATTGCCGTTGTGGTCGAAGGATTGGAGGCCAGGGTATTGGACATAGAGCGCCAGCAGATGCTGCGACGGGTGATGGATAGGTTACACCTGCTGATGAAGCAGTTGGGTGATTCCATGCAGCAACAGGATCAGCACTTCTGCGATACCTTATCGGGGATCACTACTGAAATTCGCAGCAGCTTTCATGTGCTGGATATGACAGAAGAGCAGGAGAGTTATTTTACCTCCATGGTTGAGCGACATCTGCGCGAAGCCAGCTCTGCCGGTGAAGCCTTCAATCGTATCCGTGGCTCTCTCAAAGAGATGCTGGTGATGATGGAGGAAAGCCAGGGGTGCTGAGGCGCTTGGCCAGCTTTTGGTGCTAGCAGCGTAAGGTCATTGAAGATTATACAAGGTGCTAATTTATGAAGTATTGATTTAGAAGGTTATTTTCCTTGATCTTTATCATGTCCCCGGAAAACATCTATGGTTAGTATTGAGTAATATTTGGCCTGTTTACTACTATTACCTAGAAAGGCCCGACTCAAAATGGAGTGCCCTATGCTGCAAAGATTGATGAATGACCACAAGCATATTGCCATATTGCTGAAGTTGCTGAAGGGGAAATACCTGAAGCTGGCCGAAGGTGAGCACGTCAATTTTAATCTGGTACGGGATGTTGTCGAATATATGCAGGGCTATGCCGAGCACAGCCATCATCCACTCGAAGACATCATTTACGACTATTTCCTTATCAAGGAGAGCCGTACCGAGCCTACCCGGCGTCTTGAGGAAGAGCACCAAAAATTGATTGAAGCTTCATCGGCCTTGATGGCGACACTCAACCTGATCCTGAACGATGTGGTGGTGGCCAAGGAAAAACTGGTTGCTGAATTGAAGGGATATGTGGATTTGCAGGAAAAGCACATGCTGTATGAAGAGCGGGAGATCTTTCCTTTGCTTGCCAAGAGCCTGAAGGATGAAGACTGGCAGAAGATCCAAAGCATGTGTGAGTTGAAGCTGATAGAGGATCCTTTGTTCAGCAGCGATGATAACCAGCTATTCGACGAGCTGAGAAGCTATATTCAAACCGCAGACAGATAACCTTGTGGGAAGCAGACATTAAAAAAGAGCGCTTGGCGCTCTTTTTTAATGTCTCTCATATTCAGAGGAGGCTGTCGATATCATAGTCAAAACTGCTGTCTATCTCCTGTAGTTCCTTCAACAGACGATGTTTATCTTTCAGCGCTTCGATTTCACGCCATTTGCGCTTCTTGTTGGAGCTTCGAGAGCGGCTTGGTCTTTCAACGACTTCGTCTAGCGCACTACCATAATCCAAACGATCCATGGCAACCTCCTGTTGTTGTATGTTTTATCAACATTTAAATATCATACTTGGCAAACAGGGTGCAAGAAGAATGTTTCTATTTTGTTAAACTTGAGTGATACTTTGATGAAGGCGTATAGACAAGATGGCGGGCAAAAAAATACCAGCCAGTGGAGCTGGCTGGTATCTGTTGATTTACAAGGTTAACGGGCTAGATTTTTCCTTGTCTGAAGAGATTGATCAGGGCATTGCTGGAAGCATCCAGATCCTGGCTGTTTTGCTCTGCGCCGATACGCGACAGCACTTCATTCCCCAGCGTTTTACCCAGCTCAACTCCCCATTGATCGAATGAGTTGATATCCCAGATAGCGCCCTGAACCAGGGTTCTGTGTTCGTAAAGAGCAATTAAGGCGCCCAGGGTTATTGGGGTCAGCTTGTCCATCAACAGGGTATTGCTCGGCTTGTTGCCTTCCATGACCTTATGTTTGGCAATAAGCTGTTTCTCAGCCTCTGAGAGTGGGCTGTCGGCCAGTTCGGCCAAGGCTTCATCGAAGGTTCGTCCTTGCATCAGCGCCTGGGTCTGACCAAAACAGTTTGATGCCAGCTGAGCGTGATGCTCACCGATAGGATTATGGCTTTGCAACGGCAGGATAAAGTCTGCCGGGATCAATGCCGTACCTTGGTGCAACAGCTGGTGGTAGGCGTGTTGGCCATTGGTGCCTTCTCCGCCCCAAATAACCGGCCCTGTGCTGTAATCAACTGAATTGCCGTCCAGAGTGGCGGACTTGCCGTTACTCTCCATATCCAGCTGCTGGAAATAGGCCGGAAGCCCTCTGAGGTAGTGATCATAGGTCAACACCACGTGGGACTGGGCATTGAAGAAATTGTTGTACCATACAGAGAGCAGGCCCATGATCACCGGCATATTCTGCTCAAGAGGTCTGGATGCGAAATGTACATCCATTGCTCTGGCGCCGGCCAACAGTGCCTTGAAGTTATCCATGCCTATCAGGGCGGCTATGGGCAAACCTATGGCCGACCAGAGAGAATAGCGCCCGCCAACCCAATCCCACATGGGGAAGATGTTGTCTTCATCTATGCCAAACGCCGTTGCCTTGGCGACATTGGAGGTAATTGCCGCAAAGTGCTTGCCGATATCCTGCTGTGAACCGCCTTTGGCCAGGAACCACTCTTTGGCGCTGAGGGTGTTGGTCAGGGTTTCCTGAGTGCCAAAGGATTTTGACGACATCAGGAACAGGGTGGTTTCAGGATCCAGCTTCTTCAGTTTTTCACTGATGGCCGTGCCGTCGACATTGGCGACGAAGTGACACTGTAGCTTACCGTTCCAATAGGGACGCAGGGCCTCGGAGATAATCTTGGGGCCGAGGAAGGAACCGCCAATTCCGATGGAGACAAGATCTGTGATCTTCTTGCCGGTATAGCCGCGCCACTGACCTGAATAGAGCGCCTCGACAAAAGCCTCCATTTGAGCCAGGGTTTGCTGAACTTCAGGGACTACATTGACGCCATCGACGCGAATATCCGCATCGGCCGGCGCTCTCAGAGCTGTGTGCAACACGGCACGCTGCTCCGTAGTATTGATTGCTTCGCCGGCAAACATAGCCGCTATTTTTTGCTCAAGTCCGGCTTCACGGGCGAGTTTGAGCAGCTCCTGCAGCACGGCATCAGTGAGGCGGTTCTTGGAGTAATCCAACAGCAGTCCACAGTCTTTGAGCGATAGCTGTTCAAAGCGCTGCGCGTTTTCGGCAAAGAGTTCACGCATGTGAGGCAGGTCTGCACTCATCGCCTTGAGAGCCTGCCAGCTAGCGGATTGAGTCAAATGTGTCATGAGTTGTCCCTGATCTTCAATTTCAGCACAGACCTTGTTTAGCTCAGTTTAGCCTTGAGCATGGTCTCGAGTTTGCCCTGATCTATGGCAAAGTTACGGATACCTTCAGCCAGTTTTTCCACTGCCATGGGATCTTCGTTGAACTCCCAGCGGAACTCAGCCTCGGTCAACGGCTTGGGTGGTTCTTGGGTTTCAGTGGCAGGTTGCAGCTTGGTCACTATTTGGGTGTCTGAGTTGGCCAGTTCTTCCAGCAAAGATGGGCCTATAGTCAGGCGATCACAGCCGGCGAGCTCAATGATTTCACCTGTGTTACGGAAGCTGGCACCCATAACCACTGTCTGATAACCATGCTGTTTATAGTAGTTGTAGATCTGGGTTACTGAGACCACGCCTGGATCTTCACTGGCGCTATAGTCCTTGCCGGTGTTCTTCTTGTACCAGTCGAGAATACGGCCGACGAAGGGCGAGATCAGGTAAACTCCGGCTTCGGCGCAGGCTCTGGCCTGGGCGAAACTGAACAAGAGTGTCAGGTTGCAGTTGATACCGTTTTGCTCCAACTCCTTGGCGGCACAGATGCCTTCCCAGGTGGAAGCCAGTTTGATCAGAATGCGTGACTTATCGATACCGGCTGCTTCATAGAGCTTAACCAGCTTATAGGCCTTGGCGATGGAGCCGGCTTTATCGAATGACAGGCGGGCATCTACTTCGGTTGAAATACGTCCCGGTACCAGCTTGAGAATTTCCACCCCTATGTTGACCGCCAGCTTGTCTGCGGCGTCTTCCAGTTGTTGCTGCGGATCCTGGCTCTGAGATTTGGCCCAGGAAATAGCATCATCGATCAGTGGGGCATACTCAGGGATCTGAGAGGCTTTAAGGATCAGTGATGGGTTGGTGGTGGCATCTTGCGGATGATAGAGCTTGATCGCCTCGATGTCGCCGGTATCAGCAACTATGGTTGTAACGGATTTGAGTTGCGTGAGTGTGTTTGCCATGAAAAACATCCTTCTCAGATTGAGGCCGTTTACGCGGGGATTGCATGACGCTATTAAAAGCGATTTTGCCCTCGTTTCCAACCAGGATTGAAAAAAAATTACAAAAATGGTGAGAAATTGTCAATGAGGGCCGTTTTCGGTTAAAGGAAGTGTACTCCCATAACCGGGGGAATTCTAATGACACAAAGGCTGAAAACAAAAAAGTCGCTGCAGGGCAGCGACTTTTCCAGAAGAAGTTCAGCTTACTTCAGCAGAGCTTCTTTTTCTTTAAAGCTCATGTGAGCTTCAATACGGCGGTTAACCTTGTTGGCTTCAGCAGAAGAACCCTGCATCAGCGGCTGGCTTTCACCGTAGCCCTTGGCGTTGATACGGCTGGCATCGATGCCATACTGGTCAACCAGTACTTTGGCAACTGCGTCGGCACGTTTCTGAGACAGCCACTGGTTGTAATCGGCTTTACCAGGCAGTGATGCGTGGCCGGCGATTTCCAGATCGGCTTTAGGGTACTTGTTCATGAAGTCAGCGACTTTCTGGATTTCAGCCATAGAGTCGGCTTTCAGTACAGATGAGTTGTTATCGAACTCAGCCTTAACTTCCAGCTTCTCCAGCTTTTCAACATAGATAGAGCAACCGTTGGCGTCTACTTTGTGGTTAGCTGGTGTGTTTGGACATTGGTCCATATCGTCGTTGACACCGTCATTGTCGCTGTCAACTGGCTCTATGACCACTGGCGCTACTGGAGCAGGCTTTGAAGTGCTGCCGAAACGGTAGCTCAGTTCAAGACCCCAGTAGTTGCTTTCCATTGCCAGAGTGTTCCACTTTTCTTCATCGAGGTTTTCATAACGACGATACTTGGCGGCCAGTTTCAGGTTCTCTGTGATGTTGTAACCGATACCGGCACCGAAGTAAGGTGCAACACCGCTGTCACTGTAGTACTCGCTACCCCATTGTCTGTTGTTGGAAATGTGGTAGTTCATGGCACCGGCTTCAGCAGACAGGCTCCATTTGTCGGCGAAAGGCCAGAAAGCCACCAGGCCCAGAGTGGCGCCCTTGGCACCTACGTCATTGAGCTTGTTGGCATAGTCGGTCCATTCGGCACGACCCAGGTCACGATAACCCAGTTCTACACCAAAGTAATCGTTGAACAGGTAACCTGCAAACACGTCCCATGCATATGGATCGTCTTCACCACAGGTTTTCATGGTTTTCTGATCGCAGTTAGGTTCGTAGTTATTTACACCGAGGCCCGCACCCACATACCATGGGCTGAGCTCGTCTGCTGCAGATGCTGCAAAAGGCATCATAGATGCGAGCAACAATACTTTAAATGTCTTATTCATCATGTTCTCCAAGTCCATTGCTATTCAATTACCCAGATGTCCCGTATAGGAAACATGACTAGCACTTAATGTGGGATTTCCTTTAGTGTTTTAGCTAGCTGGGTCAATTATCCATTGAAAAAAAGCAATTTTCCACTTATCGACCAATAAATTTATTGTTCAAGATTTGCTCTTGGGCTTTGCTTAACAATTTAAAATAAAGAAAAAGCGCCTGTTTGAAGGCGCTTTTTTTATTTTTGGCAAACAATTTTATAACTAAATTATTTGTCTATTGTTTAGCTAAGGTTCAGCTTAACGGGTCCAAATCCAGTTCTCGATATACTCAGGATCCACACCATTGGCCTTGATATAATTTCTATGATCAACCAAGCGTTGTAACATATCTGTGGTAATCGCAACGTGGCGGGTTTCATCGATAACACCTTGCTGGAATAGTTTGTAAGCCATATCTATTACCAGGTGATAACGGGAAGTACCGTTACGAACACCCATATCAAATGGTGTGGTGGTTGAACCTTCCTCTTCATAACCTTTGATTCTGAATCTGTGACTACCTTTGTAATCGAAGATCAGTTTTTTGATGGTGTTTGGATAACCGTGATAGTTAAATACCACACCTTTATTTTCGGTGAATATCTCATCCATCAACCAAGGTTTTTCCTGGAACTTGAGGCTACCCAGACCACTGCTGTGTAATTCAGTGACGCTGACAAAGCGGATACGCACTCTTGGCAGGAGTTCACGAATTAATACCAATGCCGCCATACACTCCTGAGTGACATAGTCACCACAGCCAGCCAGGACGACATCAGGGTTTTCATCAGAGGCAAAGTCCCAGACCATTACACCGTCTTTGGCCTGTTTACGGGCTTCATCAAGGCTCAGCCATTGAGGCAGCTCTTTCTTACCGGCGACCAGAATGTTCAGTTTGTCGCGGTCGGCGAAAGCGCGTTCTGTGTAAACCAGAGTGGTGTTGGCATCCGCGGGCAGATAAGCCGAGATAATCTTCGGATGTTTCTCAAGCATGGCGCCCAGGAAAGAAGGGTTCTGGTGAGAGTAACCGTTGTGATCCTGACGTTCCAGCAGAGAGGAAAGCACCACGTTGCAAGCCGGCAGCGGCTTACGGAAGTGAACCCCTTGGCTGGCATAGACATACTTACAGTATTGGTCAGCCATGGAAGACACTACCTGAGAGAAAGACTCATAGGTAGGGAACATGGCGTGACGGCCGGTAACTGTGTAGCCGTGCATCATGCCAAACAGCAGGTTTTCAGACAACAGCTCCATGACCCGACCATCGCGGCTCATATCTTCATCCCAGCTTTCAATCGGCCATTGCCAGGCGCGATCTGTCGCTTCGAATACGGCTTGCAGCTGGTTGGAGTAAGTTTCGTCAGGGCTGAAGATCCGCAGGTTGCGCTGATCTTTATTGAGGCGGAAGGCTTCGCGCATCCACTGACCCATTTTCAGCATGGAATAACCACGATGACCTCTTGGAACTTCGGGGCCATAGGCCAGTTTTTCCAGATCAGGATTGCTGAGGGCGCGCACCACTTCACCACCATAGCTCATCTTTTGACGGCCACAGCAGAGTTCTGCAGGGGGCAGCAGTGATTGGATGTCTTTGTCGAAGACAATCTGGTTCTGCTCATTGATGGAGTAAAGTTCAGAGAACTTGTAGCTGTCGAGCCAGCCATCCAATGCGGCCAGATGACCTTTGTCGGTGGCACACTTATTGACAATTACCTGGTGAGACTCGCAGTTGCCTTCGAGTTTTTTGCCATCGTATTCGGGAACGCCGGTCCAGCCTTTGGCGGTGCGCATCAGGATCACCGGCCAACGTGGCTTGACCACATCTTCGCCGTTGCGGGCACGTTTCTGGATGTCGTTGATCATCTCATAAGCCGTATCCATCGCTTTGGTCATCTGCAGGTAGACATCTTCTTCCTGCTCGCTGTCCACTATGATGGGGTGATAACCCAGGCCTCTGAATTCAAGTTCCAGCTCTTCGTGGCTCATGCGTCCCATACGGGTTGGGCCGGAAATCTTGTAACCATTAATATGCACTATTGGCAGTATGGCACCGTTGGTGGCAGGAGAAACCAGACGGTTGGCATACCAGGAAGCAGCCAGTGGACCGGTTTCAGATTCGCCGTCACCAACGAGTACAGCGGCAATCAAGTCAGGATTATCCAGAACAGCGCCCCAAGCGACAGACAAGGAGTAGCCCAGCTCACCCCCTTCAAGAATTTGTCCGGGAGCTTCGGGGTTGGCATGCGAAGGATAGCCGTAAGCCGCGGAGAACTTGCGACAGATATCTTCAATACCGGTTTCGTTGTACGGAATGGTTTCTGGATAGAAGTGGCTGAGAGAGCCTTCAAGGAAGAGGTTAGCCTGTACAGCTGGGAAACCGTGACCTGGGCCGACCAGGTAGAGGAATGGGCGCTTGTGCTTGGTAATCAATCTGTTCACGTTGGCGTAGACAAAGTTGATCCCCGGACAGGTTCCCCAGTGACCCAAGAGCCTTGGCTTAATATCACTGTGTTGCAACGGGCGTTTGTACAATACATTGTGCTTGAGGTAAATCTGTGAGGTTGCCAGGAAGTTAGTGGCCCGGACAAATTTCTTCAGTGCACCTATCTCTTGCTTTTGGGTCATATCGTGCCTCGCTTGAGCTAGCTAAAAGTGAATCAGATTATCTTGTAGGTACTATATTTGTAGTTTTATTACAAAAATGTGTCCCGCATCCAAGTTTTGAAAGTTTGTTTAGCCGGTGGCTTTTTTCGAAAGTCTCTGTGATGCCCTTGTTATTTAGGTTATAACACTAGCTTGTTCTGGTGTTTTTATGGTGAATTTACTGTCACATGAGTGATTAAGTGTGATCTTGATCACGCGAGAATTTTAGCATCCTATGCTATTTTCTCCGCCCTCAAGCGCGGCCGGCATACCTTAGTGTATGTAGGATAATTCGAAAAGAAACTGGCCGATGCTTATCCTTTTTCATTCAGGAAGGAATCTTAACCACAAATTTGGCGTCATCCAGTCAGTGATGGGCCAGGTTTGCCACGGGAAAGCTTACAATTATGATAATAGAAACTATCGAAACCATAGTCGGTTTTTTGAACTCTCTTCTTTGGGGAAAACTATTGGTTTATGCCCTGGTGGGGGCCGGCCTGTACTTTACCCTGAGGTTGTTGTTCATTCAGCTTACTCACCTGGGGCATTCTGCCAAGGTGATGGCAACCAGTAGACAGGGCTGTGAAAGTGGTTTGTCTTCATTTCAGGTGTTTTGCACCAGCATGGCCGCCAGGGTCGGGGCCGGTAATATGGCCGGTGTGGCAGTTGCCATAGGGGCCGGTGGCCCTGGAGCCGTATTCTGGATGTGGCTCATCGCCCTTCTGGGTATGGCCACGGCTATGATTGAGTCGACTCTGGCTCAGATCTATAAAGTAAAAGATAAAGATGGCCAGTTTCGTGGTGGTCCCTCCTATTATATGGAACGGGGACTGGGACAACGCTGGATGGGGATTCTCTTCTCCGTGTTTCTGATCATCGCCTTCGGCTTGGTATTTAATGCGGTACAGTCCAATACCATAGCCGGTGCTCTGGAGATCGTGTTTGATGTAAAAGAGGCCTACTGGTTTGATGTAAAAGCCAGTTATTGGATAGGTATTTTCCTGGTGCTGGCCAGCAGTGTGGTGATCATGGGTGGGCTGCGTAAGGTTGCGCGGGTCTCCGAGGTGGTTGTGCCTATTATGGCTTTTGCCTATATCCTGATCGCCATGGTCGTTGTCGGCATGAATATTGAGCAACTGCCGACCATTATTGAATTGATAGTCAACAGTGCCTTCGGCTGGCAGGAAGCGGCCGCAGGGGGAGTCGCTTATACTGTGGCTCAGGCGATGCAGTCCGGGGTTGCCCGCGGCCTGTTCTCCAACGAGGCCGGTATGGGTAGTGCCGCCAATGTGGCTGCCAGCGCGTCGCCAACGCCTAACCATCCAGCATCTCAAGGTTTTGTGCAGATGATAGGTGTGTTTATGGACACTATCGTTATCTGTAGTGCTACTGCTGCCATCATATTGCTGGCCGGTGATCTCAGCGGTGTCAACGTCAGCGAGGGAGACAAGGGGATCCAACTGACCATAGCTGCTTTGACCAACCATGTTGGTGATTGGGGCGGCCTGTTTGTGGCCTTTGCCATCTTGCTATTCTGTTTCACTTCTATTATCGCCAACTACTCTTACGCTGAAACCAATGTGCTGTTCCTTTCCAATAACAGCCGCAAGGTACTGCCCCTGTTCCGCTTGTGTGTACTCGGCATGGTGATGTTTGGCGCTGTTGCCAAGATCCAGCTGGTGTGGGATATGGCAGACTTGTCCATGGGGTTGATGGCCACAGTCAATATCATCGCCTTGGTATTGCTTTCCGGTGTTGCCATGCGGGTGATCAATGACTACCGTGATCAGTTGAGCGAAGGCAAAGAGCCTGTGTTTGACAAGAGCCAATTCCCTGAGCTTGAAGGCCATATCGAAGAGGGTATCTGGACCGGTGAACCTGTGGTTCGCAGTGACAAAGGCCTGTAACTGAATCCGGCCCAGATTGGGGCCATCGAAAAAACCACGCCATCAGTGCGTGGTTTTTTTATTTCCTGCCAGTATCATAGGTAAATCTATATGAATAAGACGGAGTGAATATGCTGATTTTGGTTTCACCGGCCAAGACCCTGGATTATGACAACCCTGCGGCGGTATCTGAATACAGCCTGCCACAGTTTCTTGAGCACAGCAGCGAGCTTATTCAGGTTTGCCGAGATCTGACTCCAGCCAATATTGCTTCTTTGATGAAAGTCAGTGACAAAATTGCCGGCTTGAATGCCGCCAGATTCGCCGAGTGGCAACCTGATTTCACCCCGGAGAATGCCAAGCAGGCACTCTATGCCTTCCGTGGTGACGTATACACAGGTCTGGATGCTGACAGCCTTGCCCCGGAAACTGTTGCTCGGGCTCAGCAGCATCTGCGTATTTTGTCAGGTCTCTATGGCCTCTTGAGGCCTCTGGACTTGATGCAAGCCTATCGGCTGGAAATGGGCACCTCCTTGGCCAATCCCAGGGGCAATAACCTGTACGCCTTCTGGGGGAATATCATCACAGATGCCATTAATCAGGCATTGGCTCAGCAAGGAGATGATATTGTAGTGAATTTGGCGTCCAACGAGTACTTCAAGGCGGTTAAAACCAAGCAGGTTGACGGGCGTATCATTACGCCTGTGTTCAAGGACTGCAAAAAAGGTCAGTACAAGGTGATAAGCTTCTATGCAAAGAAGGCCAGAGGCATGATGGCTCGTTACCTATTGGAGCAAGAGGAACAGAGTCTGGAGCGGTTAAGGGCATTCAACAGCGCCGGCTATTATTACAGTGAAGCCGAGTCCAGCACTGATACTCCTGTGTTCCTGCGGGAAGAACAGAGCTGATAGTGTTTTCCTGTATATAAAGATAAGAAAGCCGTTCATTATTGAACGGCTTTCTATATAGAAGGCGGCAGTGATTTATTGTTTGGCAGGCAGTGGCCGCAGTTCCAGTTCAGACTGTGCCATCAAATAGGCGAACTGGGCATAGGCCGCAATGTTTTGTGCCAGCGCCTTGGGATCTATCTTGTCCAAGGTATCGTTGGGGGTATGGTGGTAGTCGAAGTAATCGGTACCATCCTGGCGCAGGGAGGCGACAGGCACGCCACTGGCCGGCAGCATGGAAACGTCCGGGCCACCATAGGCGCTGTTGTCACCGGCGGCAACGCCGTTTCGCTGCATCAGCTGGGTCAGTTGCTGTAGTTTCGGCAGCACTTGCTCATTGACCTGAAAGTCAATGCGGTAGATAGGGCCAGCACCGAAATCGGATTCGGCGGCGATATAGTGTTTATCCAGCTCTGCAGCGTGGGCTTTGGCATAAGCCTTACCACCAACCAAGCCTATCTCTTCGGCCGCATAAAGCACGACACGTACTGTGCGTGCAGGTTTTACAGGTAAATCCTGGATAAGCTTCCCGGCCGCAGTGACAATCGCGACTCCGGCACCGTCATCTATGGCCCCTGTACCTTCATCCCAGGAGTCCAGATGAGCCCCTATCAGCACGATTTCATCTGGCTTGCTGCTGCCGGTGACTTCGGCGATGACGTTATAGGAAATGGCGCTGCCCTTGTTCTCGGGTGACATCTTTAACGTGAGAGTTATATCTGCAGAGCGCTTGAGCATGGCATTGACAAGATCGGCATCCGGCGCCGACATGGCCGCAGCCGGGATCCGCTTCAAGCCTTCTTCATAGCGCATGGTACCTGTGTGAGCCATACGGTCATGATCTGTACCTATCGAACGGATAACTATTGCCAAGGCTCCTTTACGCGCCGCCTCTATGGCACCTCTTGAGCGGCCACCTACGCTCTTGCCGTAACCTTTACCTGTCTTGTGGCGCTCGGTTTTCTGATCGATAAAGACAATTTTCCCGGCAACATCATCAGGATTGGCTTCTTTAAGTGCAGCCAGGCTGTCAAAGCGGACTATCTTGGCCGTAATGCCCTCTGCCGGGGTGGCAACGCTGCCGCCTAAGGCCGTGATGACCAGAGGCTGTTGGAAGGGGGCCACTATGCTGGCGCTGGCTTCACCGCGCTCCCACACTGGGACTTCCACCGCTTCCTTATAGACACGGTCAAAACCCAGTGACTGTAGCTTTTTCTCCGCCCAGGCAACCGCCATGGCGTCTTTTGGGCTACCGGCCAGGCGAGGGCCGACTTCCACTGTTAAAGATTCCACAATTTGAAAGCCGAGGTCAGAATCTAGGGCTTTTTGCTGCAATGATTCAGCAAGCAGTTGATTTGTATTGGAAGGAGAGGGGGATTGACAACCAATAAGTGAAGAAATCAACAGTGGGAGTAACAGGGCGGTTCGATAGTTTTTCATGTGTTTCCTTTGTTTTTATTAGGTATGTCCCATTTTTGAAAACAATCTAACAAAAAGTGTGCTTTATGTCCCGACTATCTCCGTAAGGCAAGGCTATATTAGGGACGGAGTTTGTATTAGGAGAATAGGCTCGTCATGAATATTGAGTTGATGCAGCAGCGAGCGGACCATGCCGTCGTATTATTGAAGGCGCTGGCCAATGAGAGGCGTTTATTTATTCTGTGCTATCTCCTGAGTGAGGGAGAGATGTGCGTTGGGGAAATGAACAAGAAACTGGGATTGAGTCAGTCGGCTTTGTCTCAGCATCTGGCTTGGTTGCGGAAAGACAATCTGGTGGCAACCCGCAAAGAAGCCCAGACAGTGTACTATTCGCTTAAGAGTGAAGAAGTGCGCGAAATCATCAAGCTGTTGAATAACATCTATTGTCATTGATGTTATTGAATTTCAGATATAAAAAAACCGGCAAATGCCGGTTTTTTTTATGCTGGTATCGAATTAAGCAGCCAGTGCTTTGATACGAGCGTTCAGACGAGCCTTATGACGGGCAGCCTTGTTCTTGTGGATCAGGCCTTTGGTTGCCATACGGTCAAGAATGGGTTGTGCAACAGCGAAAGCTTCAGTAGCCGCTTTGTGATCGCCAGCTTTGATAGCAGCGATAACTTTTTTCACGTAGGTACGCAACATAGAGCGACGGCTAGCGTTGTGTTGACGACGCTTTTCTGATTGAAGCGCGCGCTTCTTTGCAGTCTTGCTATTAGCCAAGGTGCAACTCCTAAAAACTGGATTTGATACTTTTAAAGGCCGAGGAGAATGCCCGGTTTTCGCCACTTTGTCAATGACAATGATTGAATATCCATCATAAAGATAAATTAATCCAACCTGATTTGGCTATCCTCAACCCAACTCGTGTAAGATGTGGCGCAATTCTACCAGCAATTGCTGGCATGTGACAGAGCTTAAGTGGAATTTTTGAGACTTGTCGCCGTTTATGGCGGCTTGAGTCTTCTGGGGGAATATTTGAGCAAAAAATTGGTACGGTCCGGCGCCATTGTCAGCGTCATGACCTTGATTTCTCGTGTGCTGGGATTAGTACGGGATGTGGTAGTCGCCAACTTGATGGGCGCGGGCAGCAGTGCCGATGTGTTCTTTTTTGCCAACAAGATCCCTAACTTTTTGCGGCGCTTGTTTGCTGAAGGTGCCTTTGCTCAGGCTTTTGTACCTGTATTGACTCAGTATCAGGAGAAAGAGTCCAGCGAAGAGGTCAAACTCTTATTATCAAAGGTTGCCGGTACCTTGGGGTTATTGGTAACAGTCGTGACCCTGATAGGGGTTCTGGCTTCGCCAATATTGACCGCTTTGTTCGGAGCCGGCTGGTTTATGGCCTGGGTCAATGACGAGCCTGACGGTGCCAAGTTTGAACTGGCCTCGTTAATGCTGAAGATCACCTTTCCCTATCTATGGTTTATCACTTTCACCGCCTTGGCCGGCTCGATTCTCAATACCCGGGGCCGCTTTGCCGTTTCAGCCTTTACCCCGGTATTTCTCAATGTTGCCATTATCGCCGCTGCCCTATGGTTGAGCCCCACCCTGGATAAGCCTGAAATAGGTTTGGCCTGGGGGGTGTTTTTTGGTGGTGTGATTCAGTTTTTGTTTCAAATTCCTTTTCTGCTGCAGGAAAAAGCCCTGGTCCGGCCCTCATGGGGCTGGAATCATCCGGGAGTGGTCAAAATCCGTACTCTGATGATCCCGGCACTGTTTGGGGTATCTGTGTCGCAAATTAACCTGATGCTGGATACCTTTATTGCCAGTTTCCTGGTCACAGGTTCTATCAGTTGGCTCTATTATTCAGACCGTTTGTTGGAGTTTCCGCTGGGATTATTTGGTATTGCCATCGCCACTGTTATTTTACCTGCTCTATCCAAAAACCATGTCAATGCCGAGGGTGAGGGCTTTGGTCGCACCATGGATTGGGGGATTCGTGCCATTATGCTGCTGGGTTTACCGGCCATGATGGGGCTGATTGTATTGGCTCAGCCGATGTTGATGGTGCTTTTTATGCGTGGCGCCTTTAGCATCAGTGACGTGGAAATGGCTTCCTATTCTCTGGTGGCCTACGGCACAGGTTTGTTGAGTTTTATGCTGATCAAGGTACTGGCGCCCGGATATTATGCCCGTCAGGACACCAAGACACCTGTGCGTTATGGCATCATTGCTATGGTTAGCAACATGGGTTTCAATATTATTTTTGCCGTGCCATTTGGATATGTGGGGCTGGCGATCGCCACTTCTCTGTCTGCTTTACTCAACGCTTCCCTGTTATATCGCGGTTTGCATCTGGCCGGTGTTTATCGAGTCAGCAAACAAACAATCATCTTTTTTATCAAGGCATTACTTGCTACTGTCGTGATGGTGGCCCTGTTGCTCTACTTTTCTCCAGAGCAGGCGCAATGGCTTGGCTGGTCGTTTGTTGAGCGAATCAGCCATCTGTTTGCCCTGATCTTAGGCGGCGCTCTGGGGTATTTTATTGCACTGGTGCTGCTTGGGATCCGTCCATGGCGGCTCAAAGCCCGGAACTGAGGGCTGATTCTGCTGCCGAGCTGTTATATAATCCGCCAATTTACGTTTAAGCGGTCGTTGATTTCATGGAACTGATTCGCGGAATACACAATATATTGCCGGCCCATCGCGGTTGTGTGCTCACCATAGGTAACTTCGATGGTGTGCACAGGGGCCATGCCGAAGTGATAGCCAATCTGGTCAAGAAGGCACGTCACTTTGGTTTACCGGCCACCCTGATGACATTTGAGCCGCAACCGCAGGAACTGTTTCGCGGCCAGGATGCCCCTGCGCGGTTGAGCCTGCTTCGCGACAAGGTCAAACTGCTTGCAGAACTTGGAATAGACAGGCTTGTGTGTGTCAATTTCAATCAAAAGTTTGCCCAAGTGCCGGCCAAGGAGTTTGTCGAAGAGCTGCTGGTGCGTAAACTTGGGGTCAAGTATCTGGTAGTCGGTGACGATTTCTGTTTTGGACGGGCTCGTCAGGGCAATTTTGAGCTGCTTCGCTCTGCTGGTGAACAGCACGGTTTTGCGGTAGTCAGTACCCAAAGCTTTTTGGTTGGCGATCACAGGGTCAGTTCCACCATGGTCAGAGATGCGCTGGCCAAGGGCAATCTTGAGCAGGCCAGACGTTTATTGGGACATCCCTATACTCTCAGTGGTAAGGTGGCCCATGGGAAAAAGCTGGGCCGGACGCTGGGGTTCCCCACTGCCAATATCGCCATGAAGCGCAAGGTGGTTCCTGTGAGGGGCGTATTTGCGGTCAGGCTCTGGTGGGATGGCAGTGAGCAATACGATGGTGTTGCCAATGTGGGTTTTCGCCCCACGGTTCAGGGACAAAATTGCCAGTTGGAAGTGCACCTGTTTGACTTTGAAGGTGACCTCTACGGGCGTAAAGTAGAAGTGGAATTAGTGGCCAAGATCCGTGACGAGAAACCGTTCGAGTCCCTTGAGGCACTTAAGAAACAAATAATGAATGACGCTGATGAGGCTCGCGCCTTACTCAGCAATGAAGCAGGCTGAGCTCTCTTAGCTAAATTAATGGTATAGGATCAATGAGCGACTATAAATCAACTTTGAATTTGCCGGAAACCGAGTTTCCGATGCGTGGTAATTTGGCAAATCGCGAGCCAGAGATGTTGAAACGCTGGACCGAGGAGAATCTGTACCAACAGATCCGTGATAGCCGTATTGGCCGCAAGCTGTTCATTCTGCACGATGGCCCTCCATATGCGAATGGCGATATTCATATTGGTCACTCAGTTAACAAGATCCTCAAAGATATTATTATCAAATCCAAGACCTTGTCGGGGTTTGATGCGCCTTACGTGCCAGGTTGGGACTGCCATGGTCTGCCGATTGAACTTAAGGTAGAACAGAAAGTCGGTAAGCCAGGGCAGAAAATCTCTGCTGCCGAGTTTCGTGACGAGTGCCGTAAGTATGCCGCCAAACAGGTGGATGGCCAGCGCAATGACTTTATCCGTCTCGGCGTGCTCGGTGACTGGTTTAAACCTTACCTGACCATGGATTTCAGCACTGAGGCCAACATCATTCGCTCATTGGCCAAAGTGATTGACAACGGCCACCTGCACAAAGGGGTTAAGCCGGTGCATTGGTGTACCGACTGTGGTTCTGCCCTGGCCGAAGCCGAAGTGGAATATGAAGACAAGACTTCACCGGCTATAGACGTGGCTTTTACCGCTGTGGACAAGACTAAAGTTTTGGCCGTTTTCGGGGTTACTGAGTATCAAGCGCCAGTTTCCATGGTTATCTGGACTACCACTCCCTGGACCTTACCTGCCAACCGCGCGCTGTCTCTGAGCCCGGATTTGGACTATGTGCTGGTGGAGATTGAGTCTGAAGACGGCGCCAAGCAAGCTGTTATTCTGGCGGAAGCCCTGGTGGAAAGCTGTATCACTCGTTATGGCGTCAAGAGCCATCAGATCCTTGGTCGTGCCAAAGGTGCCGAGCTTGAGTTGATGCAGTTCCAGCACCCTTTCTATGATTTCAGTGTGCCGGCGATTCTTGGCGATCATGTGACCACCGAATCCGGTACCGGTGTGGTACACACAGCACCTGGACACGGTCAGGACGACTTTGTGGTTGGCCAGAAGTACGGTCTGGAAGTGGCTAATCCTGTGGGTGATAACGGCGTTTACAAGGCGGATACCCCGCTGTTTGCCGGCAAACACGTGTTCAAGGCCAATGATGAAATTGTGGCGCTGCTGCAGGAAAAAGATGCCTTGCTGCACCGTGAAGCCTATCGTCACAGCTATCCACACTGCTGGCGCCACAAGACACCTATTATCTTCCGCGCCACACCGCAGTGGTTTATCTCCATGGATAACAAAGGGCTGCGTGCTCAAGCCATGGGTGAAATCGAGCAAACCCAGTGGATCCCTGATTGGGGACAGAGCCGGATTGAGAAGATGGTCGAGAACCGTCCTGACTGGTGTATCTCGCGCCAGCGTACCTGGGGCGTACCTATCACTCTGTTTGTTCACAAGGAAACCGAAGAGCTGCATCCAGATAGCGTGGCCTTGATGGAGCGTGTTGCTCATCGCATTGAGCAGCAGGGCATTCAAGCCTGGTGGGATCTGGACGAGTCTGAGCTCCTGGGTGAAGATGCAGCACAGTACCGCAAAGTGACCGACACTCTGGATGTTTGGTATGACTCAGGTTCTACCTTCTCCTCAGTGGTTGCCGCCCGCCCTGAATTCCAGGGGCAGGGAATTGACCTCTACCTGGAAGGTTCGGATCAGCACCGTGGTTGGTTCATGTCATCACTGATGATTTCAACCGCCATGAACGGCAAGGCTCCTTACAAGCAGGTATTGACTCACGGCTTTACCGTGGATGGCAAGGGCCGCAAGATGTCCAAGTCCATCGGCAACGTGATTGCACCACAGCAGGTAACCAACAAACTGGGCGCCGATATTCTGCGTCTGTGGGTGGCTTCTACCGACTACAGCGGTGAAATGACGGTATCCGATGAGATCCTCAACCGTAGCGCCGATGCTTATCGCCGTATCCGTAACACCGCCCGCTTCCTGTTGGCCAACCTGAGCGGTTTTGAGCCAGAGACAGACATGATCGCCATCGAAGACATGGTGGCGCTGGATCGCTGGGTGGTGCGCCGCGCCGCCAAGCTGCAGGAAGAGTTGTTGGAAGCCTATGATGCTTACAACTTCCACATAGTGACCCAGAAGCTGATGCAGTTCTGCTCGGTTGAATTGGGCAGCTTCTATCTGGATATCATCAAGGACAGACAGTATACCGCCAAGCGTGATGGTCACGCCCGTCGCAGTTGTCAGTCGGCTCTGTATCTGATTGCCGAAGCCATGGTGCGTTGGGTTGCCCCTATCCTCAGCTTCACTGCCGATGAAATCTGGCAGTTGCTGCCGGGTAAACGTGACGCCTATGTGTTTACTCAGGAATGGTTCCAGGGCCTCAAGGCCGTGCAGCTGGACTCAGATCTGAGTGATGAATACTGGGCTCAGTTGCTGCAGGTTCGTGATGAAGTCAACAAGGCTCTGGAACAGGGCCGCCGCGATAAACTAATCGGCGGCGCGCTGGAAGCCGAGGTAACTCTGTTTGCCGATGCGGCGCTGACCGAAGCTTTGGCCAAACTGGGTGACGAGCTGCGCTTTGTGCTGCTGACCTCCAAGGCTGTGGTTAAGCCGCTTGCCGATGCACCTGCCGATGCCCGTGAAACTGAGCTGGCATCACTTAAGCTCAGCGTCGCCAAGTCCGAAGCGGCCAAGTGTGACCGCTGCTGGCACCACAGAGAAGACGTTGGCCAGATCGCCGAGCATCCACTGCTGTGTGGCCGCTGTGTGACCAATATCGAAGGAGAAGGTGAACAACGCCTGTTCGCCTGAGGATAATAAACATGCCCGCAGACTGGAAACAAAGTGGCCTGCGCTGGTATTGGGTGGCTGTGTTGGCTTTTTTGGCTGACCAGCTGTCCAAACAGTGGGTATTGGGTAACTTCAAGCTGTATGAATCGGTGCAGCTGTTGCCTTTCTTTAATCTGACCTATGTACGTAACTATGGCGCCGCCTTCAGCTTCCTCAGTGATGCCGGCGGTTGGCAGCGTTGGTTATTTACCGCCGTCGCTGTCGGTTTCAGTGTGTTGCTGACCGTTTGGCTCAGACGGCAATCGGCCGGATTGTGGCGTCTAAACCTGGCTTACACTCTGGTAATAGGCGGCGCGCTGGGAAATCTTGTCGATCGCCTGATGCACGGTTTTGTGGTGGACTTCCTCGATTTCTACTGGAAAACCAGTCACTACCCGGCATTCAATATCGCTGACTCGGCTATCTGTGTTGGCGCAGTCCTGATCATCTGGGATTCATTTTTCGGCGGTGACAAGGCCGCAGCCAAGCAGAATGAAGCCAAGGAGTAACACAGATGTCTGATGTGAAATCCCTCTTGTGTCACCTGAATATACTGCTGGAAGACGGCTCGACCGCCGACAGCACCAAAGCCTCCGGTAAACCCGCCCGGCTCAATATCGGTGACGGCAGCCTGAGCCCGGCGTTTGAGGCTGAGCTTCTTAAGCTGAAAACCGGCGACAATCACAGCTTTACCTTGGCCCCTGCCGATGCTTTCGGCGAGTCCAATCCCGATACCATTCATCACTTGGATCGCAGCCGATTCCCGGCAGATATGACGCTGGAACCCGGCGTTATCGTCAGTTTCGCCGGCCCTGGCGGCAGTGAAATACCCGGAATTGTCAGGGAGATAGCCGGTGATTCTGTCACAGTGGATCTGAACCATCCGCTGGCGGGCCACCAGGTGACATTTGAACTGGAAGTATTGCAGGAGCTTTGATATGTCAGTAGCAAAATCTACCGGTCTTAACATATTGCTGGCCAATCCCAGAGGCTTCTGTGCCGGTGTCGACCGGGCCATCAGTATAGTCGAGCGGGCGCTGGAACTCTTTTCCCCGCCTATCTATGTGCGCCATGAAGTGGTGCATAACCGTTATGTGGTTGAAGATCTCAAGCAGCGCGGGGCGATTTTTGTCGACGAACTGGATCAGGTACCCGACAACAGCATAGTGATTTTCAGTGCCCATGGGGTGTCACAGGCGGTGCGCAATGAGGCCAAGCGTCGCGGTCTTAAGGTGTTTGATGCCACTTGTCCTCTGGTGACCAAGGTGCATCTGCAGGTGACCCGCGCCAGTCGTAAGGGAATTGAGTGCATTCTTATCGGTCATGCCGGTCATCCCGAAGTGGAAGGCACCATGGGGCAGTACGATAACCCTGAAGGGGGAGTCTATCTCATTGAGTCTCCGGCCGACGTGGATGCATTGCAGGTGAAAGAGCCAGACAATCTCTGCTTTGTCACCCAAACCACGCTGTCGGTGGATGATACCCTGGATATTATTGCTGCGCTGCAGAAGCGGTTCCCTTCGATTGAAGGTCCTCGTAAAGACGATATCTGCTACGCGACTCAAAACCGCCAGGATGCGGTACGTAAGATGGCCCAGGATGTGGACTTGTTGATAGTGGTTGGCTCCAAAAACAGCTCCAACTCCAACAGACTGCGCGAACTGGCGCTCAAGTCTGGCACTCAGGCCTATTTAGTGGATAACGCCGATGATGTTGAGCGGGATTGGTTTGATGGCGTCAGCAAGGTTGCCGTTACTGCCGGGGCTTCTGCTCCTGAGGTGTTGGTGCAGCAGGTGGTTGAGGCCATAGCCAAACTGGCGCCAAGTGTGGTGACCGAAGTGGAAGGGCGCAAGGAAGATACCGTGTTTGCCGTTCCGGTGGAGCTAAGGTAAGAAGCCGCGGATTTATTGCGCTTATATAAGTGAAAAGCATTTTAAGAAGAGGCTATCTAAGCCTCTTTTTTTTATGGAAAAAATACCTCTTATAAGGCTTGAATTTATTAGCGTTCTTTGTTACTGGAGATTTACATTCGACTCAACTATCATTAACAGGTATTATTGTGGTCTTGAGCTAACTATAAGATATTAAAGAACTAATAGGCTGAATTTATTGTCAAAAACATGGCATTGTCTGGAGATTTGACACAGATGAAAAAACGGAGAGAGGGATTCTCTCTGATTGAGGTTATGGTAGCGCTCGTCATTTTGGTGATAGGGCTTATCGGGATATTTAATTTACATATAGTGGCAAAGCGCGCCAGCTTTGAATCATTTCAACAGACTCAGGCGGCGTACTTTGCCAACGATATCCTCAATCGGATGAAGCTTAATAACACGGTACTGAATAATTACGACGACGGCTCTCCCTATTCCGGGGGCGGAAGTGCTCCTGCAAAATCCTGCGATGTGGCCCTTGGTGCCACGGTGACCTGCACTGCTGCCGAGACCCTGGCCTGGGATCTTTACCAATGGCAAGAACTCTTTACCGGCGCCGCTGAAGCCGTGGGCAGCCAGAATGTCGGCGGCCTCGACAGTGCTACCGCTTGTCTGAATGTCAATGGCAGCAATGTCACTATTGTGATGGCATGGCGAGGCATTCAGGAAACCGCCGGCACCGCCTATGAAACGACTGACTGCGGCAGTAGCTTGGGTAAGCGCCGGCGGGTCTTTATCCTCAAGACAGTGATCAATCAAGGTTAAGGCGGTGAGTGTGAAAAATTCAAAGCAGTCGGGTTTTTCTCTGGTAGAACTCATGGTGGCCATGGTCATCAGTCTGTTTCTGGCGCTCGGATTGTTCGCCATGTTCAGTATGTCTGCCACTAATGTTACTACCACAGGGCAGTTCAATCAGTTACAGGAAAATGGCCGTATTGCGTTGGCCATCATGGTGCCGGATCTGAGTCAGGTAGGCTTCTTTGGCGATATGACAGGGACAGATTTCGTGCTGGGTACCAACGCTCGGGTCGATGATGCTGTCGGGACAGATTGTATTGGACAAGGGCTCAACAATGCCACTCTGCCCAATGGCCAACCGGCCCACTTCAGACGTCTTTGGGGGTATGAGGCCGGGGTGAGTGCCGGCTCACTGAGCTGTGTCAATTCAGCGATGACAGGGACAGATGTGATTCAGATTAAACGACTGGTAGGCCCTCCCGGAGCCACCAGTGGTTTTCGGGTGGCAGCAACGGCCAGCCAGGCGGTGTTTTTTAAAGATACAGATCCCGGCCTTGAAAACCAGAGGGTGTGGGAATACCAACACCATGTCTACTTTATTAAAGACAACAACGGCGTGCCGGTTCTGACCCGTAAATCACTCTCTGCCAGCGGAATGAACGTAGACGAGCCCTTGGTCGAGGGTATCGAAAACATGCGTATTCTCTATGGTTTCGACGAGAACGGTGATGACACGGCCGATAGCTTTATGCCGGTACAGAATGTGACGGATCTGATGTGGGACAACCAGTTGTTCCAGCGAATAGTGGCCTTGAGAATATTTTTATTGGTGCGTTCGCCCAATGCTGACAATAGTTACACCAATAATGCGACTTACTCACTGGGCGACAAAACCGGCGACAGAGCCATCAGTGGTGGTGGCGATAACTTCCGCCGGAAAGTGGTTTCGACCACAGTGGTACTTGAAAACCCTGTGTTGATTAGGAACTAAGCAGATGAAAATAAGACAACAGCGGGGAGTCGTACTGTTCTTCGCACTTATCCTCTTGATTATTCTGACCCTGATTGGGGTGGCTCTGGCAGTTAACTCCAGTCAGTCGCTGCGTATGGCCGGCGCCGGTGCCGAGCGGGTGGAAGCCAAGGCCTTGGCCGACGGTGGTTTGCAGGCGGTATTGAATGCCAAGAGCCAAGCAGAATTGGCGACAATGACAGCGATAGATTCAGGCAACAACTATTCGGGTGGCACTCAGGTTTTGACGCCTTTGCCATTGAAGAGTGATGGCACTGTGGATGCCAGGAATGTTTCCTGTCAGCGTAGCAGGGATGCCAGCGGTACAGATCTTATCAAGTGCCGAAGAGTGGAGGTTTCCAGCCAGGTTAGGTACGGCCGGGACAACCTCGGGCAACTGACAGTTATCGAAGGAGTTGAGCAGGAAGTGCTTAACGGGAGCGGATCATGAAACTCAAAAAGTGTTTATGCGGTTTGTTGTTTGTGCTGGTTGGCTCTTCCGGGCAAGTCTCGGCCGATGATACAGACCTTTACTTGATCCCGCCGCCAAATCAGGGACGAGCCAAGGTGCTGATTATTTTTGATAATTCGGCATCCATGGATACCATAGAAACCGGAGTGCCAGGAGGATATGATCCAACCGAAGAGTATCCCCCTGTCGGTTCCTCGAATTCCTATCAAGGAAGGATGATCTACTTTACCGTCGGCTCCGGGATGGATGAAAGTTCATTACCTGTGCCGGACAGCCCTTCGGAATCGCGCCGTTTCAACGATGCTCTCAATGGTTGCGCCGTCGCTAAAACCGCCTTGGATCGCTATGGTCGTTTTACCGGTTATATCCGAGAGTTTGTGTTTTCCGGTAATGCCAAGGGAACCTGGCAGCAGATAAAAGAAAACAGTGGCGCCGAAAAGAACAACCCGGTGGACTGTTGGGAAGATATTGAAGCCGCCAATCCAAGCAATAACGGTATCACAGTAGATGGGATTACCTATGGTGATGGCTATCCACAGAATAGCGTCAAAGTGGGTAAAAACTATATTCCATACAGCAATGAAGCAAATGCACTCAGCAACGCGCAATCCATGGGCTTTAACCAAGGCGAGCTGGTAACCTTATACACTGACAATTATCTGCGTTGGTACACCCTTTATAAGAATGGCGACTTGGATGATACTCAAGACCTCAGCAGACTGGATATTGCCAAGACAGCTATCGCCGGGGTGATAAGTTCGATGCCGACGGTTGATTTTGGCCTGGCGGTATTCAATATGAACTATCGCTATGAGGGGGATCGGGATGGTGGCCGAATCGTCGCCGGTATTCGTAGCCGCACGGCGCCTGAGAAAGAAACCCTGATCAGTACGGTTGAAAACCTGCCGGCCGAAACCAACACTCCACTTTGTGAAACTTTGTTTGAAGCCTATCGGTACTTTAGCGGCGGCCCGATTACCTTTGGCCACAGTGATAGAAACTATAACAGTGGCT
Organism: Shewanella sp. K8; assembly: GCF_028823715.1. Taxonomy (NCBI): domain Bacteria; kingdom Pseudomonadati; phylum Pseudomonadota; class Gammaproteobacteria; order Alteromonadales; family Shewanellaceae; genus Shewanella; species Shewanella sp. K8. The sequence goes on along the minus strand of NZ_JAPEHY010000014.1, from coordinate 17,701 downwards.
CGATAAAGTATACCGCCAACAGGCCTATGTATGACACGACCATTGAGAATAGCGGTAATTATAAGTCTCCCATGAGTGTCTGTAGTGATATTGCTTATATCATCTATATTACCGATGGGGTGCCAACGCTGGACTCATCTGCCGATGCCGCGATTCAATCCATTACAAGCGCTTCGGGGGTGAACTCCGACGGTAATTACAGCCCATACACCTATGAAGTAGATTATTACGGTAGAGAAAAGAAGAGCTATCTGCCGGCGCTGGCCAGTTACATGTATCGCAACGATATTTTGCCGGCCACGGAGAAATTCCAAAGGGTGGTGACTCACACCATAGGTTTTGCGCTGGATGAGGGATCTGCGGCCGAGCCCTTGCTGGAAGAGACTGCCAAACGAGGAAAGGGCAAATACCATGCTGCCAATAGTGTGGCCGATCTGCAGCAGGCCTTCAGCAATGTGCTTGACAGTATCACGGACGAAGGACAAAGGTTTTCGGCGCCAGGGGTAGCCTTCAGTAATGCTGACCCAACCCGAACTCTGGACTCTGCCTATTATGCCTTGTTCAGCCCATCTCAAGGGCCCAAGTGGGCCGGTAACCTGAAGAAGTTGAAGGTGAACTCCTCAGGCGTACTGATAGATGCCAACGACAGACCGGCTATCTCAAGTTCGGGTGGTATTGCGGACACGGCTTGTAGTCTATGGAGTAACTGCTCTCCGGACCCAGATGGCAACGATGTACAGGAAGGCGGTGCAGCCAGAACCATAGTACCTGACAGCCGTACTCTCTACAGTAACATCAAGGTAGGTGGAGGCCTCGCGACCCTAAGCAAGAATCAGGCTTCCAGCTATGCCGGTGGTGACCTTGCCTTGTTGACTCATATGAACATGAGTGTAGCCGCCGGTACAGAAAGCTCTGAGCTGGAAAAAGCCTTTGAGTGGATCAAGGGCAAAAATGTCGATAAAGATGAAAATGGCGAATTTACCTCTGATGATTACAACGGGGTTCGCGGCGATATCATGGGTGACCCCATGCACTCGCAACCGCTTGCCATTGACTTTGGTGGCGATGGCAATAGCAATGTGCGCATTTTCGTTGGCACCAACCATGGTATGTTACATGCCTTCAAAGACACGGGTAGCAGTGTTGAAGAGAGTTGGGCCTTTATGCCCTATGAGCTACTCAGTAATGTGCAGGAACTCAGAGATAACAGCTATGCCAATGGTCACAGTGTTTATGGCATAGATGGCTCGCCGGTTTCCTATTTGGAGCGCAACGACTCGGGTGCCATTACCAAGGCTTGGATCTTCTTCGGCATGCGTAGGGGCGGGAGTTCCTACTATGGCTTCGATGTTACCGCCCCGGATTCGCCTCGAATGATGTGGCGGATTGACAACAATAGCGCCGGGTTTGCCAATATGGGGCAGACTTGGTCGACACCGGTTGTGACTAAGGTGCCGGGTTCAGATAAACCTGTAGTGATCTTCGGCGGTGGTTACAATCTGGGATATGACGCCAACACAGGCAGCAACTCAGATGGCCGCAATGTGTACTTGGTCGACGCCGAAACCGGGGTACTCAAGCATAGCTTTGGTGTCGATGGTGGCACAGCGTTGACCGGCATAGAACACAGCATTGCCGGTTCAATAGCCACTCTCGACAGCAACAGTGATGGCGCTACAGACAGGTTATATGCCGCAGACCTTGGGGGTAATGTCTGGCGTATGGATATGCCTTCAGAAAACACCTCCAGTTGGAGTGGCTTCAAGTTTGCCTCTGTGGGCGGCGCGCTGGCATCTTCCGATCGCCGCTTCTTCTATGAACCTGTGGTGGCTCAGACAGTATTTACCAATGTCACCCGGGTGACAACGACAGATGCCGACGGTAACACCAGTACTACTACGGCATATCAAAACGTACCTTATGATGCCGTTACGCTCGGCAGTGGTAACAGGGCGTCACCACTGGCTACCGATGCCGAAGATATGTTCTTTGTGCTGCAGGATCGCAACGTGGTGACCAAGACTTTTGGCGGCTCAGGTGCGACAGTGCCCAGCCCGATCACTTTGGCCAACCTTTACAATGTGACATCGGCGGCGCCAAGCAGCGACAGTGAGAATATCGACTTTGGTACCAAGCTGGGCTGGTACTATAACTTCTCTGTCATTGGCGAGAAGAGTCTGTCACCTTCGGCCATCATCAAAGGGCGTGTCTACTTCACCTCCTTTGTGCCGGCGCAGTCGACACCCGAAACTGAAAATAGCTGTCTCATCTCTTCGACCGGACGCTTGTACAGTTTCGACCTGCATAAAGGCGGGCGTTACAATTATGAGTTTTTGGAAGTGTGTGAGGATTGTATTCCTCAGCCACCCAAGATCATTACCCCGCCCAAAGATCCAGATGACCCGGATAATCCGGACAATCCAGATGCTGCCTTGATTATTGGTCGCGGTGAGTGTGATGAAACCGGTGAAAACTGTTCCGGTACAGTGGCGCTGGATACAGGCCTGAGTACCAACAAGATTTATTATCATGTGAATGAGTAGGATAAGAGATGAAAAAAGCAGCGGGTTTTACCCTGATAGAAGTCATGATCACTGTGGTCATTATCGGCATACTGGCGGCGATCGCTTATCCCTCTTATGTGCAGTACATTGCCAAGAGTACCAGGGCTGAGGCTCATGCAGCCTTGATGCGACTGGCCAATCTGCAGGAGCAGTACTATTTGGACAATCGCACTTACGCCACGGATATGACCAAACTGGGGCTCAATGCCAGCCCCTTTATTACTGAAAATGGTCACTACAGCATAGCGTCAACCGGCACCGGCAGTTTTACCCTGACAGCAACGGCGCAAGGGGTACAAGCCAGTCGTGACAGCAAGTGCAAGACGCTGACCTTGACTGACGCCGGGGTTAAAGGCGGCGCCTCTGCGGAGTGTTGGAAATGATGAAATCAATCAAATATGGCTTGTTGCTCATCTTGCCCGGTATCGTTTTGACAACTCATGCCGCCGAGCGGCAAGAGGTGAAGTGTCACTTGATCACCAGCAAGGGAGAGCAAATTGCCTTCTATCGTTGGGATCTGGAAAAGCAGCCGCTATTGATGGCGCGTTTGAGTAGCAAGCCGCTCAAGGATACTCAGGGGAAACGTTACTATATCAAGCAGGCCAGTGAGTGTGTGTTGCTCAATGAGGAGTTCAGCTCTGAAAAGGCCCGTAAGTTGGATGAGGTAACTCTGAGATAGCTTTCACCCAGGCCTATGAAGTCTGAGCCTATTGTGGTTAACAGCAATAGGCTCGCAATAGATCCTTCCAGGTCACTATGCCGACAATCTCACCGTTTTCCAGTACCGGCAGTGAACCTATATCTTTCTCCAGCAGTAGTCTGGATGCCTGAGCCAAGCCTAGATGCGGCGCAACGGTCACAGGATTACGGCTCATCACTTGATGCACCCGCTTATTGAGGGTCTCCAGATCTCTGCTGGTGGCCGTTTCGCTGCCAAGATTGGGGCTTAAGGCCCGCAGCAGATCCCGTTCGGACAAGACGCCTTCCAGCTTGCCTTCATCATCCACCACCAGCAGATGATGAAAGCCTGCATGATGAAATATCTCTTTGGCCACACTCAGGCGGTCGTCCATTTCCACTGTGACGACCCGGGTGATCATGATATCGGCGATGCAGAGCTGCATAGGGATCCTCCATAACCTTTTCTTTGTTATATCAGAGCCCTGTCAATAATGCTAACTCGGAGCGTTTTCATCTTGCTGATTGAGTTCTTGCAGATGACAATCGATATAGCGGCTGCGTTTCTTGAACTTGAGTTTGTCCAAGTCCACCAGCACCAAACCATCGATACAGTCGGCAAAGTCGGCATCCACTCCAAAGGCGAGAAAGCGCACCCCATCAGGCTGGCAAAGTTCGCCGTATTGCTTGTAGAGAGTTGGCACAGCGGCACCCATACTGGCAAGGGTCTGCTTGAGCAGTTTGAATGCGCCTTGGTAATCTGAATCAACATAGAGCTTATCCAGCTCAGCCTGGCGCTCAGGAGGCAGACCAAAAGGCGTGAAAGACTGTGTCAGCTGCGTCTTACAGGGAAACTGCTGCAGGTAGAAGTGCACCAACATCTCCTTGGCCTGTGCCGGCAACTGATTGCTTATGGTCACAGGACCGAAAAGGTAGCGGTAGCCGGGATGACGAGCCAGAAAGGCACCTATGCCGTACCAGAGATAATCGAGACTGCGCTTTCCCCAATATTTAGGCTGCACAAAGCTGCGGCCGAGCTCCAGGCCCTTGGCGAAATAGGGAGCAAATTCTGTTTGATAGTGAAACAGTGACTCACTGTAGAGGTTTTCACCTGCACTGTGCAAGCGGGCGACTTCGGCAAAACGGTAGGCGCCGACTATCTCCAGCTCCTTGGGATCCCAGAGTACCAGGTGTAGATAACTGGAGTCGTATTTGTCTATGTCTCTGCGTTTTCCTGTGCCTTCACCCACGGCGCGAAAAGCCAGCTCCCGCAGCCGACCTATTTCCCGCATCACTGGGCTGCTGCCCTGATGGCGATAGAGGAAAATCTGCTTGTCATCCTGAGTTTGACCAAGCTGTTCGCACTGCAGTAAAGCCTGTTGCAACTCACGACGTTTTTCCGGATGGGCGATGGCGCTCTGGGTGTTGAACAGTGGGCTGCGGTTCTTGCCTATGCGATAGAGGTGGTTCTTCAGCAGGCTGACCCGGGTTTTAAGCGGGAAGTCACTGCCGCTGACCGCTTCGGCCGGGATAAGCTCGCCGATACGCAGCGGCAGAGTATTACTGGCTTGTTTAAACATCTCCTTGACCAACAGCAGGGTAGCCAAAGGTTTATACAAGATGGAAGCACCGTAAAAGGTCGCCGAGTTCTTGGCATCGACATACATGGGCAGCAGCGGCGCATTGCAGTTGATAGCCATCTTCAGGAAGCCTGTTTGCCACTGGGTATCGCGAATGCCGCTTGATCTGAGCCTGGATACCTCACCCGATGGAAAGATGAGCACAGCGCCTTCACTGCGCAGATGTTGATGGATCTTCTCCAGGTGTTGTCTGGGGGTTCCGCCTGTCATATTGCGAACCGGCAGCAGGATGTTGTGCAGTGGCGTCAGTGTCATCAACAGCTCGTTGGCAACCACTTTAATGTCAGGCCTGACTTCGCTGATTAGTTTTATCAGCACCAGAGCATCCAGCGAACCTATTGGATGATTAGCGAAGATAACGACCCGGCCCTGATGGGGAATGTTTTCCACCTCACTGTCCGGAACCGTATAGCTGACGGCAAAGCTTTCCAGCACTTGTTCAACAAAATCCACGCCCTTGAGAAAACTGAATTGGCCGGCGATATCATTGCACTCCCGCTCATTAAGCAGATAACGCAGTAAGGCCTTGGTTGGCTTGGCGAGCCAAGGCTTGCTGTTGATATTGGGCAGATTGGATTCCACGACTTTATCGACGGTAAACATCATAATGGGGTACCTGATTTAAGCAGCTTGTTGTTCTTGTCCCTGCCAGGCGAAGCGTTTCAGTACTTCGGTCCGGCCCAGTTGTTCATTCCAGCGCTCGAGTTGCAGCTCGCCCTCGAGGGTTTCAGTCAATAGAGTGCAGTTCTCTACCCAGTCACCATCATTGGCATAGATAAAGCCGCTCATTTCCGTGAGCTCCGGCTGGTGAATATGGCCACAGATGATGCCGTCCACCTTCTGCTTGCGGCCATAACGCACCACGGCTTCGCGAAAACTGTTGATGGCTTGCTGGGCCTTGCCGACTCTTTGCTTGATAAAGCCGGCCAAAGACCAATAGGGATAACCGAGACGGCGGCGAACCTTGTGCAATTGGCGGTTGAGAAACATCAATACATCGTAGAGGTGATCGCCGAGGCGGGCGGTGATACGGCCGATACAGACTTCGGAGTCAAATTGATCGCCATGCAGCATCAGCAGGGTTTTGCCGCTCAGGGTTTGATGTCTGTACTCTTTGCTGATAATGACATCGGCGAGTTGCAGCTGGTGGTAATCCTTAAACAGCTCGTCATGGTTGCCGGGCAGATACACCAGCTTGATGCCGCTCTGTGCCATTTGCAGCAGTTTTTGCAGCAGTTGGTTGTGACTCTCGGGCCAGAATACCCGGCGTTTGAGGGCCCAGATATCGACTATGTCCCCCACCAGATACAGCACCTTGGGCTGAACGCTGTTTAGGAAATGCAGCAGATATTCGGCCTTGCAGTCAATGCTGCCCAGGTGAATATCCGAGAGCCAGAGGGCGTTGAGCTTGATGACAGACTCGGCTGCGCGGCGGGAGGATGGGTGAAATGTCGATGGTTTTGCTACCAATGACTTGCTGTCTTTCATCGCGGCTCCTGGATAAAACCAGTGAAACGGGTTTGACTGTGAAAGACTCTAAGTCAGTTATTTGACCTTGAAGTGACGTCTTGATGACCTTATTGTGACGCCCCTGAACTTACCTCTATATCATTTGGCAGTATGATGCGGAACTCGCTGCCATGACCCGGTGCACTGATCAGACGGATCTCGCCGCCAAGTACTTGAGTCACCAGGTTATAGACTATGTTCATCCCCAGGCCACTGCCGCCTTTACCGCGTTTGGTGGTAAAAAAGGGAACAAAAATATTCTGCTGTACTTCGGTATTCATGCCGCAACCATCATCACGGTAGACAAGCTCTATGCCGTTATCTGTGCGGCTGACATTGAGCGACATCCGTCCCTCGCTTCCTTCTGGAAAGGCGTGTACCAGTGAATTGGTAAAGAGGTTACTGATAATTTGGTAAAAGACGCCCGGAGTGGAGTTGAGGGTGATGTCGGCCGGGCATTGATAGCTGTACTTGTGAGGCGAGCGGTGCAGCATGGGGTTGAGCGACAGGAAAATCTCATCCAGATAGTGCCCCAGGTTAAATTCCCGCAGTTCTTCATGGGATTGATCGACGGAGAGCTGTTTGAAGCTGCGGATCAGCTTGGCGGCGCGTTCCAGGTTGGTCAGCATCAGTCGGCTGCAGTCGGCCACTTCACTCTGGTACTGTTCGAAATCCTGCTGATCGACATCCTCGGCGTAAAAGCGCTTGTTGAAGGCTTTAACATTCTCCGCCAGATGCGAAGCCGCGGTGACACAGATACCTATGGGAGTGTTGACTTCATGGGTGATGCTGGCAACCAGACCACCAAGTGTGGCCATTTTCTCCTTATCCAGCAGTTCAGACTGCGCCAGTCGTAACTCTTCCAGGGTGTGGTTCAGTTCATCATTGCTCTGTTGCAGCGCTTCAGTGCGCTGTTTAACCCTCTGCTCCAACTCCTGATTGAAACGACGCAGTGCCGATTCGGTTTCTTTCAGTTTCTGAATATCCTTGATGGTTCCTGTAATCCTTAAAGGGCGCCCCTCTTGATCCCTGGCCATGACCCGGCCACGGTTGAGTACCCAAAGCCAGCTGTCGTCCTGGGTCTTGCCGCGATAGCTGAGTTCAAATTCTTGCCGGTCTTTATGGAGGCAGGCATCAATCTCGGGCCAGATGAGCGGCAAGTCTTCGGGATGGACACAGCGCTCCAGCGTATCTTTCAGGTGGGTTTCGGGCTCGGGATACCAGAGAAATGCGTTATTGCGATTGGCCTCCTGTGCCTGCAAATCCCAATCCCAAAACTCATCGCCACTGCCGATAAGTGCCAGTTGCAGCTTTTGCTCGCTGCTCGCCACCTGTTGCAGCAGTTTTCGTTGCTCAATAAACTTCTGCCACCTGTTATAAGCAAAGCCAAATATCAGGCTCAGCAACAATAAGCTGTAAATAGTATAAGCCCAGGGGCTTTGCCAGGGCCTGGGGGTTATGCTCAGCAGCAGGCTCTGCGCCGGGCTGGTATTGCCGTCAATATCCACAGCTCTGACCATAAAGCGATAGTCACCTGGTTTGAGCGCCGGGAAGAAGGCGGTTCTGGCCCCCCGGGTATTGAGCCACTCCTGCTGCATGCCTTCGAGTTTGTATTGATACTCAAGATGTCTGGCGTGATGCAGGTTCGGGCTGTGGAATTTGAGACTCAGCGGCAAGGCATCAACCCCCAGAACCAGTTTTTGTCGGCTCCAGGGTTTTGGTGTGTGCTCTTGTGTTTGCCCCAGCGCCTGCAGTTCATCTATGATCGGCTGCGCCGGAGGTTTCCTCGCGGGTAAAGCGGGGGGCTGAATATGGTTGAGACCTTTTACACCGCCGAGAAACAAGCTACCGTCCCGATCGAGAAACCCGGCGCCAAAGTTGAACTCGTTGGCTTGCAAGCCATCTTCATAAGCAAAATTCCGGCTTGTGCCTGTTGCGGGATCCAGCCGTGACAGGCCGCTGGCGCTGCCAATCCAGAGTTTGTTGTCGGCATCATGTTGCATCAGGTAGGCGACATCGCCGATCAGGCCGTGTTGGCGGTCAAACATTTGATCCTGCCCGCTATCCGGGGTGAATGAGAATACGCCGTCGCTGGATGCTATCCATAACTGTCCATCCGGATGTTGGTAGATGGAAAACAGGTGCTTGCTGGGTAGAGGGACTTCAGTATCCGTGGACCAATGAGATACACTGCCATCCGGCTTGAGCCTGAATAGGCCTTCACCGTAACTGGTGATCCAGATATTGCCGCCGTCATCTTCCAGCACCGAAGTGGTTTCTGTTTTGGGCAGCGGCGCGGCATCCGGTGCGGCAAAGCCTTTTTCGATACCAAGATAACGGCTGACTCCGGCTTCTTTGGTTGCTATCCAGGCAATGCCACTTTGGTCAAAGGTTAAACTGTAGAGGGTGTTGGCCGGCAGTGAGCCCGGTTCATTGGCCTGATGGCGATAGTGCAGATAGCTGTCGCGCTCGGCATTGAAGATCAGTAAGCCTTCGCCCCGGGTGCCAATCCAAAGCCGGCCCTGACTGTCTTCTTTGATAAAGCCGATAAAGGCCTTATCCAGCAGTTGGCTTGCCAGCGGCGAGGGTTTGAAGCCTTGAATTTTGCCCGAGTCAGACTCCAGTGCCTGATAAAGGCCGCTGGCGGTGCCGACCCAGAGTTGCCCCAGATGATCGCGAAAAATCGCTCTGACATCGCCATTACCCAGGTTGTGGTTCTCGAAACTGTTGGGGAGCAGCTTTCCCATGGCTTCCTGATTGAGATCCAGCTTACCGAGACCGGCTCCCTTGGTCGCTATCCAAAGTTGGTTGCTGTCATCCAGATGCAGTGTCTGGATGGTCTTGCCATCGCTGTTTGGTTGCCAAAGAAGCTCCCGGGTTTGAGGTGTAAACCGCAGCAGACCGAGTTTATCCACCGCCAACCAGAGCCGTTGCTGTGGATCCAAAACCATATGCCGAAAGCCGGCATCGCCAAGTTGGTTGATGGAGTAAGGCACGGCCTCGGTTCCCAAAGACCAGTGCCAGAGCGTTCCTTTGCTTGCGAGCCATAAACTGCCGTCTTTGGCCTGTATCAGAGACTCTACCTGAGCAGACTGCGGCAATATTGCCATCTGTTGCCAGGACTTGCTGTCATCCAGCTGCCAGAGCGAGTCTCCTGCAAGATACAAGTCGCCGGAAGGTGTTGCATAAAACCTCAGTTGTGAAACGGTATTTGTCTGAAGCTGCTGGCTATCCAGGCGTTGGCGGCGTTTGGGGTCGTAGCGCCAAACCTTTGCATCATCCATCAGCAGCCAGAGCATGCCTTGTTTGTCTTCTGCCAGCTCGCGGATCCCGGTCAGCGGCAGATCGGCTTCGGCACCCAATATTTCAAAGCGGCCACTGTCCGGATGATAAAGATTCAGGCCATCGCTCAAGGTCAGCAGCCACAACTCCTTCTGGCTTGAAAACAGTAGCCTTTCAATGTGATTGCCACTAGGGCCGTAGGGAGCGTCCTGCTTACTGTAGATTCTGAAATGTTCGCCATCGAAGCGGTTGAGTCCGGCTTGTGTGGCTATCCACAGGTGACCACGATCGTCTGTGGCGAGGTCATTGACAGTGTTCATCGACAAGCCGTCTTCGGCCTGAAATTGCTCAAGGACAGGGCGATAGCCCAATGACGGCGTCAGGCTATCGAGGCACCAAAGTGCCGTAAAAAGGAGCAGCAACGCAAAGATTTTCACCGAAAAGCCTCAAAAACGAACTTTTTTCAGTGTAGATGCTGGTGGCCGAAATGCGAATTTTGTGAGCACATTCTAGTGCTTAGAAATAAAAAACGGCCGCATGTAGCGGCCGTTGTGGGGAAGTCCGGCTAAATTGCCCTTAGAACAGTAGATGTGCCATCCCGGCAATCACAGGCAGAGTAACCAGGGTTCGCAGCAGGAAGATGGCAAACAACTCCCAAATTTTCACCGGTATCTTGCTGCCGATAAGCAAGGCACCTACTTCACTCATGTAGATCAATTGGGTGACAGACAGCGCCGCAATCACAAAGCGTGTCATGTCGGATTCTATGCTGGTGGCCAGAATCGAGGGGATAAACATATCGGCAAACCCGACGACTATAGTCTTGGAGGCTTGGGTAGCTTCGGGGATCTGCATCAGTTCCAACAATGGAATAAAAGGCTTACCAAGATAGTTAAATACCGGGGTGTATTCGGCGATGACCAGAGCTATGGTCCCCAATGCCATTACGACGGGGAGCACACCGAAGATCATATCGATGACATTTTTCACCCCTTCGGAGAGCACCTTGAATACGCCACCTGTGTGGGACGCCTTGGTGAGCGCCAGATCCAGTCCCCAGGACAGAGAGTTATGACCTTCTGGCAGCGACTCATCATCTTTCTGTCTGGGGCTGCCATCAACATAAACATCCTTCTTGCGCGACAGCGGCGGCAACTTGGGTACTATTATGGCGGCAACAATGCCGGCCAGACAGACTGTCAGGTAGAAGGGTACAAACATTGCCTGCAGTTTCACTTGGGTGAGTACCACAAGGGTAAAAGTGATGGAGACTGCCGAGAAGGTGGTGCCGATAACCGCCGCTTCACGCTGGGTATAGAAGCGGTTCTCATACTGTTTACTGGTCAGCAAAATACCAACGCTACCATCCCCGAGCCAGGAGGCCATACAGTCTATGGCGCTGCGTCCCGGTAGGTTGAACACCGGCCGCATCAACTTGGTCAGTAAGGTTCCGAAGAGTTCCAGCAGGCCAAAGTTGAGCAACAAAGGCAGGAACATACCGGCAAAAAAGAATACACAGAACAACAGTGGCAACAGGCCATTCATCACCAAGGCGCCGGTGGAATCGGCTATGAGCATCTCAGGGCCAACCTGGAAGAAGGTCAGACAGATAAATATGGCGCCCAAAACCCTGACCAAGAGCCAGGCAGGGCTGATATTCAACAGGGAGTTGAGAAACTTGCTGCGGCGGATAAAACCGGGGCGCAGGAGTTTCACCAATACACTGGCCGTGGCGGTAAATACCACTATGGCGCAAATTATGCTGGTCAAATAATCATTGAGCAAATTCTTGAGTTCACCGGCCAACACCGCCACAGGAATGGTCAGTTCGTTGTTATAGCTGATAGGCGTCATAAAGAGTAAGACGCCGAGCAGAGATGGCACCAGGAAGGTGAGTATGGTTGTTATGTTGCGGGGTTGTTTTTCGTCTGCCACGGTTATTACACCCTGAATCTACACTAATTGGATGAGTAACAAAGCTACTCGCCAGGGGCAATATTGGCTCTGAATGCATTTTCATTCAACCGGCCCCCGAATTTAAGGGGGCAAGATTACCCCCTTAGCGCGGCTATGTAAATTCATTCGCTGTCAGTTCTGTCTCTTTGATCACAACAGCATAGTTATTTCCTGTCCTTGCTTAATTATTATTTGAGCAGTTCCTTATGGAAAATCCTTCAAAAAGAAATGGTTAAATATTTGTTATTCAGGCTGAACCTGGGCTTTGTCTCAGCCGAAAGTCTGTCTCAGGTTCAGCGACCTGTCGGCACTGGCCTTTAACTGCAATACGGCTTGCTCAACCTGACACAGGGCGCTGACATTGTCATTGGTGGCGCCGTGAATCGTCTGTATGCCGCCTGCTATCTCTTGCACTACTTGCCCTTGCTGGGTTGCCGTCACGGCGTTTTGTCTGGCGAGATCGTGTATTTCAGCCATCCCCTGATTAACTGTGTTGATGGACTCCACAGCCGACAATGCTTCAGTGGCGCACTCCTGTGCCTGTTGTCTACTGGCTTCCATCTCATTGGCCCACTGGGTCAGCATGCTGAACATGGCCTCTATGCTGGCAGATATACTCTTGGTGGACTGCTGAGTGCGGCCGGATAAGGCTCTGACCTCATCGGCGACCACCGCAAAGCCGCGTCCCTGTTCGCCGGCTCTGGCTGCTTCTATGGCTGCATTGAGAGCCAGCAGGTTGGTTTGGTCGGCAATGGCGTCGATTTCCGACATGGCGTTGGCAACTTGCTGTGCTTCATCGTTCAGGCGTTTGGCATTGGAAGCCGCCCTGGCAACATCATCGGCCAGGTGGAGAATATGTTCACTGTTCTGATGCATCACATCCCGGCTTTGACGACATAGGCCATAAGCCTCATCTATACGGCCTGAGGTTGCCTGGGTGTTGTCGGCCACCTCACTGATAGTGGCATGCAGCTCTTCGATGGCACTGGCTATCTGCTGCATCTGTTGTTGTTCCAGATCCATGCCGACTCTGGCCTGCTCTGTGGCCACCACCAACTGAGCGGCAATATCATTGGTTTTAAGCGCTTGATCCTGAGTCCGGCCCAAAACGCCCTGAAGCATGGCGGCCTTACGCTGCAACTGAAATTCGAGCACGGATGAGGTATCGTGCCCGGCATAGATGAAGCGACTGACAGAATCGTACTCTTGCTTGAGTGCCATCAATCGTGCCGGAATACGAAAGGCTTCGTCATAGAAGATAGCCAGATTGAGCGCCATCAACATGGCTCCGGCCAACACCACGCCCCAGCCCCAGATATAGCCGCTAAGCAGTAAGCCAGAGCCTGCCATCAGTGCCGAAAGCAAGCGTTTTTGCGTCAGCGTCAGCGGATCTTTGACTCTTTTGCCCTGATTCAGGCGACTGTATACCTTGATGGCCCGTTTGATGGTGCCTTGACTGGGTTTAACCCTGACAGATTGATAACCAATGATTTTACCCTGTTCAAAGATGGGGGACACGAAAGCATCGACCCAGTAAAAACCACCGTCCTTACAACGGTTTTTGACCAATCCCCGCCAGGAACTGCCGGCCTTGAGGCATTGCCACATTTCGGCAAAGGCCGCCTTGGGCATGTCGGGATGGCGAACCATGTTGTGGCTGTGGCCCAACAGCTCGGCTTCAGAAAAACCCGATATCTCAGCAAAGGCCGGGTTGACGTAAGTGATAACGCCGCGAAGATCTGTGGTGGAAATGAGTTCGTCGGTGGATTGCAGACAGACTTCCCTGTCTGTGGTGGTGGAATTCCTTCTGGACATCTTTAATTCCGGCTCAGAGTTAGTGGCCCGATATTGATTCAGGCCTTATTATCGTTTTAAGTGTGATAAGCATAACATTTTTGTGGTTATTTGAGTGAGCGCTTTTTGCAACTTTTTTAGAGGTAAAGCGTTTGCAGGTTATTGATATGTATACTAATTGAAAACTCCGATGGCCAGTGTTTTAGTCGGGATAAAACTCTGTAAACAAGCAATCCAACGGCTGGACACAGTGAAATCTGCTAGCGCTGTATTTTTGCTCTTGGGCGGAACTGCAGTTTCCAGACCCGGCATGATCTTGGTAACCAAGGTTACTGTCATCTCCTGCGGGAGGGTATGCCAGAACAGCAAAGAATGGCCGAGGCATCAAAGTGCAATAATTCGACCGGAAGCGAATTTTGTTGTTTAAACTCGGGTAAATAAGCGATCGGTAACGCAAAAAGACCTTGCCCGGGCTTTAAAAAAAATCTGGAGCATGTAAGTTAGACACCAGAAAATGAATCCGGGGCATACACTGGCATGTTAAGAAGACAGAGACTGGCAAGAATGGCGTTGAGCTTTGGTTTGCTGGGACTCTTTGGACTGCTGCTTGGCCTGGGTTTGGTTATCTGGGGCTATCAGAGCGGCGATGGGCGGGAGTTCAGCCTGCTCAATCACAGCCTGAGTGAGCTGGGCAGTTATGGCCATTCTAAGTTGGCGGTACTGCTCAATGGTGGTTTGTTCTTCGGCAGTTTGAGCCTGGTGCTCTGTTGGTTATTCACCCTGCAGTTGTCTCGCTTATTGAGCGGCCATCTCCTGTATCTCAGCCTGACCCTGACTTGTATGGCCCTGGCCGGTGTTGGCCTGTTTCCCGTCAATGTCTATCACCTTCATATCCTGATGCTGAAGTGGTTTTTTATCTTTGGCTGTATCAGTGTCGGCTGCTACCTGGTTTATCTGCTGCAGCGCCCCTTTGGTGCCGCCACTCTGTGGACTCTGATCCCGGCGCTTATCAGCGGCGTCAGTCTGGGCGCGTTTCTGTTTCTACCGCATCTTGAACTTGGTATTACCGAGGGGGATAACCCCTTTTACCATGAGTTGGTGCTGCAATTACCTCGGCCTGACTTTTGGTGGCCGGCAGTCCTCGAATGGCTGGGGCTCGGCAGCTTTATGCTCTGGGTCTTGTGTTTGTTGCTGTGCACAAAAAAGGCCCCCGATGAACAGGAGCCTGTTGAAAGTCCTTATTAAAGGCCGGAAAAGCCCACAGCACGGGTTTGCTTAAGACCTTGACGCTAACGTCTATAGACCATGCCAGGTGCGCCGTGCCAGTATCCATTACAGGCTTCTTTGCCTGTTTCAGCATCGACTTCACTCCCTGCATTTTGCAGTAAAGACTCCGCCAAAGCGATGGAGTCATGGCCATCCGGTGAAACCCTGAACCAGTCAACACCCATACGTTTCATTTCTGGTATTTCCCGTCTGAGATCGCAGCGGGCTGCCGACTGAGTCTGTATGCCGTTGAGTCGCAATAGTGGTTGTTGCTCCTGGGTCTGGGCGACCAGGCCTTTTGGATGCTTGATGCATACCGTCTGACAGTCATCCTTTGCCAACCCTTGATGACGGGCGGTGAAGCAACGGGCCGAGTGCGCCAATGGCAAATAACCATGACCCAGTACTTCAATTTCAAAGTTTGGCGTCGGGGCGGTGACTTTTTGCAGCCACATTTTTGACAGCTCAATGGGCATCACAAAGCGCTGCATGCCCCATTGATGCAGCTTTTCCAGGCTGGCTCTGTTGTAGTTATTGATACTGGCACCACAGACAAAAGGCAGTCCCTGCTCCCGCGCCATACCAACGGCGGCCATATCATTGGCCTCAACTATGAACTCGCCATTATCGAGTTGCTTTTTAAGCTCTTTAAGCTCGGATTGTGCCTCTATCAAGGCCAGAGTCGACAATACAACCTGTTTGCCGGCGTCCTTGAGCTCAAGGGCCAGGGCCAGATAATCGGCAAACTTCATCTGCCTGCGGCGGCTGCAAACGGCTTCACCCAGATAAACCAGTGGAATAGTGCTGTCTGCAACTTCACGGTAGAAGGCCTGCACTTGTGCTTTGGGCCAGCAATAGAGCAGCGGGCCAAGAGAAATATTCATAGAAAACTTCCTATTGCCAGCTGCGCTCGTAGGCACCCAGCGTGGTGGTTTGTCCCTCGGATACTTTGGCCAGCGCGGCATGCCATTCGGGTTTGGATTGGAACCGCTCCGGCGCATTCTGATAGGTGTCCAGCGCCTGACGCCAAACCCGGGTAACCTGTTCCACATAGGCGGGGCTGCGTTGGCGACCTTCAATTTTAAGTGACACTATGCCGGCCTGGGCCAGTTCCGGCAGCAAGTCCAGGGTATTGAGGCTGGTGGGGGACTCCAGCAAAAAGCCCGGCTGGCTGTCTTCTTCGGTCAGATAACGTCCCTTGCACACAACCGGGTAGCCCATCTGCTCGTTCAACCCCGAGCTGTCAATCAAGACTTCGTTGAGGCGGGTCTGGCGACAGCCCTGATTTTCCTGCCAGCGCACATGTTTTGCCGGTGAGCAGGAGCCACCTGAATTGGGCGATTCCCCAGTCACATAGGAAGACAACTGACAGCGCCCTTCGGCCATGATACATAGACTGCCGAAGGCAAACACTTCCAGATCAACCGGACTGGCCTTGGCAAGATCTTTGACCTGCTTGATGGATAGCACTCTGGGGAGTACGGCGCGCTCAATGTTGAATTCACGCTTATAAAGTGCCAAGGCGCCGAGATTGGTGGCACTGGCCTGTACCGAAAGATGCAGCGGCAGGTGAGGGTAGTGGCTATGGGCATAATCCAGTAGCGACAGATCGGCCATGATCAGTCCATCTATATCCGTGTTGGCGGCCAGATCGACGGCCTGGTACCAACGTTTCTCTTCACCCGGTTGCGGAAAGGTATTAATAGTCAGATACAGCTTGCGCCCTTGTGACTTTACCTCTTTGGCTGCCTGTTGCAGTTTGGTCGGTGTGAAGTTCAGTCCGGCAAATGAGCGGGCATTGGTGTCGTCTTTCAGCCCCAGATAGAGGGCATCGGCGCCGGCGTTGAGAGCAGCCTTGAGTGATGCCAAGTTCCCGGCCGGACACAGGAGTTCCATGTTAACTTTCTCCCTAATTACAAACAAAGCCGCAGTTTATCGACCTTTGGATCTCACAGAATTGATATAAAACAGGTTTATGATCATAAAACTTGGTTAGACTGCCGGAGTTTTGGCATTTTAATCAGGAGTAACTCAAGATGCGCACGGCTTTAGCCGCCAAGGCGGCGCGCGATATTCTCACTCTGGCTCCCAAGTTGGTTGGAAAACCGCTGACCTTGGTTCCCTTCGCCATCAAGGCGAACGTACTGCAGCAGCTATTGGCGGTATTGCTCAGCGAACAGGTTCAGGATGGTGAATTGGACTTTCTTGAAGGGCAATGGGTGGGCGTTCGGGTCGAGGACATGGAGTTGGCATTTGAAGTCAGTTTCGAACAAGGTTTCAAGGTGCGGCCTTTTACGGCTCCGGAAGTCACTTTCAGCGCCAATAGCGCCGAACTCTTGCTGGTCGCCGCTGCCAAAGAGGATCCTGACACCCTGTTTTTCCAGCGCCGACTCAGTATTGAAGGTGATACCGAATTGGGCCTCGAGGTTAAAAACTTGCTGCTCGGCATAGATGTTCAAAGTATGCCAAAGGGGTTGAAGCTGATGTTGGATAAGCTGGCCAATATGCTGACCACGCTCCTGCAAAGTTCACAAACCGCACCTCAATGGGCCTGACAAACAGTAAAATCCTGGCATAAAAAAAGGTTCATCGCGGATCTCCGGGGAACGCCTCTCTGACTTTCAGAAAGAAGTATTCGGTATCCCGGTAGCCATAGCCCATTCGCTTCAGCAGTTTGATTTTGTTGTTCATCCCTTCCAGTCGGCAGGTGTGCAACGGATGAACCGCTGAAGCAACTATGCCATGAAGATAGTTTTTAAGACGCTGGCCAAATTGGAGTAACGGCCTGATACCGCTCTCTCTGACTTGTTGCCACCAGAGGTTCCATTGAGCCGTGGCTTCGGCTTCATCTGTGCAGTACCACATCTCCTTGAGTTGCTCCCTGAGCAGGTAAACCGTCATTAAGCTTTTGTTCGACTCCAACAGCTCGTTGAGATAACCCGCCTGTTTGTCTGTCAAATTATCTCTGTTTTTGAGTAAGACCCAGCGCCCCCGTTTTACCCGTTTGCGGGC